>DAOTXG010000597.1:0-9405 GCA_034435515.1 Anaerolineales bacterium | reverse complement strand
GGCCAGCGCATCTTCGAGATTTTGGACCTGCCCGAAGAGATCGCCTCACCCCCCAACGCCGCGCCGCTCCCGGCCCTCACCGGACGCGTCACGTTCGAGAATGTGTCTTTTTCGTATAGGGGCGAGCGGCGGGCGCTGCACGATGTTTCCTTTGAAGCCCAACCCAACCAGGTCATCGCCCTCATCGGCCCCACGGGGAGCGGCAAGACCAGCCTGGTCAACCTGATCCCGCGCTTTTACGACGCGACCGCCGGGCGGGTGTTGGTGGACGGGCGCGACGTGAAGACGGTGGACCTCCGCGCCCTGCGCTCACAAATCGGCCTCGTGCTTCAGACTTCCCTTCTCTTCTCGACGTCCATCCGCGAGAACATCGCTTACGGACGGCTCGAGGCGAGCGAAGAGGAGATTATCGCCGCCGCGAGGGCCGCGCGGGCGCACGATTTCATCCTCTCGTTCCCCGAGGGCTACGACACGGTGGTCGGCGAGCGCGGGGTCACGCTCTCCGGCGGCCAGCGGCAGCGAGTGGCGATCGCCCGCGCGCTGCTGATGAACCCGCGCATCCTGATCCTGGACGACGCGACCTCCAGCGTGGATACGCAGACCGAGTATTTGATTCAGCAGGCATTAAACGAGTTGATGAGAGGCCGCACGACGTTTGTCATCGCCCAGCGCCTCTCGACGGTGAAACGCGCGGACAAGATTCTCGTCCTGCAGGATGGGCGCATCGTCCAGCGCGGCAGGCACGACGAACTGGTCGAGCAGCCGGGGCTGTATCAGGAGATTTACGACCTGCAGCTCAAGGATCAGGAACAGTTCCAGCGCGAGATGCTGTTTTTGGACCTGCCGAAAGAAGTCGTGCCGGTCGTCGAGCCGCCGGACGGCGACGGCAAGCCCCACGCCGAGCGCCCCGACTTACGGAGCAAGCCGGAGACGCAGCCGTTGAGGCCGAGTGTGGTGAAGTGAGGAAAGATCGGGGAACTGAAGGAACTCAGGGAACTGAAGGAACTCAGGGAACTCCGAATCAACTTGACGGGTAACTGCTTAACCCTTCCGCCCCACCCACGCCGGGAGATGCAATCTCCCGGCTAAAAACGTGGAAGTCCGGTAAACCGGACTGTAGGGAACGCCAATCGGCTTTAGCCCGCTTCGCGTCCATGCTTTCAGCCGGGGAATTCTATTCCCCGGCAGCAGCAGGCCGTGAGCAGTTACCTTGACGAACTACCAGTCTGGAATCGACATTTCTAACCTGGCAGACCAGATCATGATCTCCAAATCTTCGGAATCGTCGGGGCTGTGTTCGGCAATGATCTTGCGAATCTCGGTGATTTGTTCGTCGGTCGCCGTGCAAAGCATCCGAACCACATCAGCCCAATCCTGCATATCGGTAGCCTGCATTTTCAGAAGCGCCAGATAGGGCAACGCAATCACGGGATAGCCAGCCGCATCGCATTCAGGATGGGCCAAAACTGCATCTAACCAGGTATAGCGCCCGCCAATGACCTTGACTGCGACGCCATTGGGCGAACGAAATGAGGCGCCAGGCTCGCTCGATTGGGCGATAGTGGCATAACCCATTGCCTTGAGTCTTTCCCATGCTGCTGGAACATCGCGTTCATGCACCAGGACATCCATCCTCTGCGTCATGCGCTCGGCCATATAGGCCCGCGTAGCCACATCGCCGGTCAGGGCCCACGGGATGCCAGTAAGAACGCTTCGCAAATCCGGCCATTGAATATCGGCCGTCCTCCGGCGCAAAAATTCGTGAGAACTGCCCGTGCCGGGCTTTTGCCGCCGCCGAACCATGTCCAGCATGAAGCGCCGGCGCTGGCGCGGCGTGAGGTTGCCGTCCGGGGCAATCGCGGCGATTTGAGGGGGGACGGGTAAAGGTGTGCGCTCGGCCATCGTTAAGCATTAGGTTCTTTGCCACGAATTACGCGAATTTGCGCGAATTGTTCGTGCAATTCGTGGCGAAACCTTCGGAAAGCGCTAGTCCATTTCCCATTATACTGTGCGAGAGTACGGAAAGGAAAGTCGCGAGTACCAAGTCATGACATCCCAAGTCGCTTCTAAACCCAGGCTTTCCGCTCCGCCCAAGCCCGCCGACGACGAGCTCATCGGCAAGGCTTACGACCCGCAGATCACGCGGCGGCTGATGAAGTACCTGCGCCCGTATCAGCGCAACCTCGTCGTCGCGCTGATCTGCATGACGATTGCGATGACCGGCTACGTCGTCGGGCCATACCTGATCAAGGTCGCGCTCGACGACGGCATTGCCCCCGCGAACATGGCGGTGCTGAGCCAGGCCATTCTGCTCTATCTGCTGTCGGCGGGCGTGTTCTGGGTCGGGACCTACCTGCGCATCCGCATCATGGCCTACACCGGCCAGGAGGTCATCTACGACCTGCGGCGGGAGATTTTCGACCACCTGCAGGCGCTCTCGCTCGGCTTTTTCAGCCGCTACGCCGTGGGCCGCCTGGTCTCGCGCATGGTCAACGACGTGAGCGTCATCCGCGAGATGATCGTGTGGGCCATCATCGCCGTCGCGCGCGATTTCTTCGACTTGGCCGGCATCACGCTGGCGATGCTCCTCCTCAACTGGCAGTTGTCGCTGCTGTCGTTCCTCGTCCTGCCGCTGATGGCCGTCGCCACCGCCATCTTTCGCCGCCGCGCCCGCGAGAGTTACCGGCAGGTGCGCTCGGCCATCGGCTGGGTGAACGCGGTGCTCAACGAGAACATCGTCGGCGTGCGGGTGGTGCAGTCGTTCTCGCGCGAGGCGCACAACTTCAAGGTCTTTGCGGAGGACGTGAACGGCAACCACCTGCGGGTGAACAACAAGGCCGCGCTCATCACCTCAATCTTCTTTCCGTCGGTGGACTTTATCGGGAGCATCGCGCTCGGGCTGGTGATCTGGGTGGGCGGACTGGCGGTGGCGGGTGGGCTGGGGCAAGCGGGGCAGGCGCTGGGGGGGCAGGCGTTGGGGCAGGCACAAGGGGGGCAGGCGCAAGGCCTGCCCCTACAGGGGTTGACGGCGGGGACGCTGGTCGCGTTTGCGCTGTATATTGACCGTTTCTTCGACCCGATCCGCGACCTGTCGCAACGCTACAACGTGTTCCAGGCGACGATGGCGAGCAGCGAGCGCATCTTTGAATTGCTCGACACGCCGGTCGAGGTGCAAGACCAGCCGGGCGCGGTCGAGATGCCGCCCATCCGGGGGCAGGTGGAGTTTCGGGACGTGTCGTTCCGCTACGAGAAGGACGGCGTCCCCATCCTCGACGACGTCAATCTCTCCGTCGCCGCCGGGCAGACAGTGGCGCTCGTGGGCGAGACGGGCGCGGGCAAGTCTACGCTGGTTAAATTGATCTCTCGCTTCTACGACGTTACCCCTGACGGGGGGGCCGTGCTGATTGACGGAATTGACGTCCGGACGGTGATGCAGAACTCGCTCCGACGGCAGATGGGCGTCGTCCTGCAGGACCCGTTCCTGTTTTCGGGGACCGTGCGCGAGAACATCCGCTACGGCGCGCTGGAGGCGCCAGAGGCGGCGATTGAAGAGGCGGCGAAAGCCGTGGGCGCGCACGATTTCATCATGGCTTTAGACAAGGGCTACGACACGCTCGTCGGCGAGGGCGGCGCGATCCTCTCCGGCGGCCAGCGTCAGCTCATCTCGTTTGCCCGCGCGCTACTGGCCGACCCGCGCATCCTGATCCTGGACGAGGCCACTTCCAGCGTGGATACGCAGACTGAGCGGGTGATCCAGGCCGCGCTCGAGCGGCTGCTCAAAGGCCGCACCGCCTTCGTCATCGCCCACCGCCTCTCGACCATCACCAAAGCGCACAAGATCGTCGTCATGGATCACGGGCGCATCGTCGAAGCCGGCGCGCACGCCGAACTGCTGGAGCAACGCGGGCGTTACTTTGAGTTGTACACGATGGCGTTTGCGGAGCGGGAAGCGAAAGGGTAAAATGATTTTATGGCAGTTGCCCCTGCTGCTCTTCCTCTTCCACCCTGCCTCTCCGAGGCCGAAGCCCGCGCGGTTCTGGCTTTCCGCGATTGGCTTTTGCAAACCATGCCCGGTCAGGTGGAGCGGCTGATCCTCTTCGGCTCGAAGGCGCGGGATGACGCGCATCCCCACTCCGACGTGGACGTTCTGGTGGTCGTGAAGGAAATAACGCGCGAACAGGATGATCGTGTGGCTGACTACATGGGAAATGCGCTGGTCGAAAAGGGCGTCAACCTGGCGGCCATTGTGCTCCGTTCGAAAAACCTGCAAGAGCAAATTGAAATCGGGACGCCGTTTGTCCGCAACATTGCGCAAGACGGCATCCCACTGTTCGGGGAGGGAATTAAAGTGGGCAAAGGCAAACCAGAAGAAGTAGCGCGAGCATTTCTTAAGGGGGCGCACGAAAGATTAGTCTCGACGCGATTGTTGGTCGAGGGTGGGCAGTATCGCGATGCCATCTCGCGGGCGTATTACGCCATCCTCGACGCCGCCGACGGCGCTTTGGCGCTGGTGGGCATCACGCCCAAGTCGCACGAGGGCACGCTCACTTGGTTTTCTTTGCGCTTTGTCAAAGCCGGGCGGGTGGACAGTCGCTATAGCGGAATTTTGAACATCATTCAGAAGGCGCGCTTGCGCGCTGACTACAACCGTATGATCGAATTTAGCGAGGCCGATGCGCGAACCGCCCAGGCCGATGCTGAAGATTTCGTGGCGATGGTGGAAAAATTGATCCCCGAATTGCTGGCGGAACAGGCAGCGGAAGAGGCTGAGGGCGAGGCGAGCCAAGAAGGGAGGAACGACTCGGCGCTGGGTACGGAAACCAGCGACGCGTCGCAAAATTAGCCCATCGCTTTGCTCTGTACGACATCACACGCCGGCTGCCTCCGGCGACTGCCGCGCCCCAAACCCGCGCCGGCGCGCACGCCGAACTGCTGGAGCAGCGCGGGCGGTGCTTCGAGTTGTACACGATGGCGTTCGCGGAATGCGCGGAGACTGGCAAGGCTTGAATGAAACAAGTGAGCCGGGCATAGTTCCGCAGTCGCCGGTACCGGGCGCAGACCTTTGGGGTCTCCAAGACCCCAAAGGTCCGGGACGCCCTTTGGGCAGCGGCAACGAATTTCTGCTGCACTGTACTGTGGACGCAGCCACCCGCGCGGACGCTCGTCGTCATGGCGATGGCTTTCTAGGGTGCTCGTCATCAATAAGCCGGCGAACAAGCGACTCATCAGTCGCCTGGGAGAGAGAAGACGGATTAACAGAATGGACGGATTTAGTCGGCAGGCCAATCCGCCTATTCCGCCAATCCGTCTTCTCCCCCTCAGCGAATCGTCACGCTGCAAGCGTGACCTACGGGTTGGCCCGGCTGCCCAAAAGAAGACGGATTCCCACGCGCAGCGTGGGCGGATCATCCGCCTACTCCGCCAATCTGTCTTCTCACGACGCAGCAGCAATTTAGCGCGGGGCGACGTCAATCCAGTTGGCTAATTGGTTGTGAGGCAGCAAATCGGCGAAGTGAGCCTGATTGCGGGTGACGACCACGTGGCCCCCGGCGCGAGCCATCGCCGCGATCGTCACGTCGGCATAACGCTTGCGAGCGCGCACCGTGCGCTGCAATTGAAGCAGCGCTTCGGCGCACGCCTCGTCGAATACCACCACGTTGAACTGGTGCAGAAGCTGTTGGGTCTCAATCAGCAAGCGGTGGGCCAGCGGGGCCTGGGCGGGCGCGGCCTTGAGCGCAAAGTCACACCGCCCGCGCAAAACTTCGGCGATGACGATGGAGGGCAGAGCAATCTCGTCCCACGCCGTGCGCTCCAAGTGGGCGCGCAGAACTGGATGTCCTTCCATGAAGTGGCGCAGGATGTTAGTGTCCCACAAATACACCGTCAGCCCCCGAGGATTTGCGCGTCACGTTGGCGCTCGATCTCGTCAAACAGCGAACCGAGCACGGGGTCAGTCTGGAAGGCGCCAAACCAATGCCAGGGCGTTGGCGACGCGGCCTGGCCTTGCCTGCCGGCAATGGCCGGCGTGGCCGGAATTTGAAGCCGCAAAACCTCGGTGTGGCTGACGATGGCGAGGATGCGCTGCTGAATCTTCTCCAGGGCCTCGGCGCGCGTAGGCGCTTCCACCACGCAATCGGGTAGCTCGTGCACCACCGCCCGCCAGGGGGTGTTGGGTTGCTGGGTTAAGAACACCGTGTATTCCATAAGCGTCTCACTTTACCAGCTTCAGTTTACCCTCCTGGCGAGGAGAAGTCAAACTAATCGGCGGACTTTTTAGGTCATCTTTTTTCGGCAGCACATCCGCCGCGTCGGCCCCAAAAGAAGACGGATCGCCACGCGCAGCGTGCACGGATCATCCGCCTATTCCGCCAATCCGTCTTCCCCCCTCAGCGAACCGTCACGCTACAAGCGTGACCTACGGGCTGGCCCGGCTGCCCAAAAGAAGACGGATCGCCACGCGCGGCGTGGACAGATCATCCGCCTATTCCGCCAACCCGTCTTCTCCCCCTCACGGCGACCTCTCACTCTGTTTCGCGCCAACATGCATGATAGCCCCATTGGCCAGGGCAATCGCCAGCGCTGGGAACGCTGTATAATAGTGACTCGATGCGTGGTCTCCCATGAACATCGAAGACTTCATCTGGCTGGAAGAGGTCGAAGACAAAATCATTTGGAAGCACGATCTTCAACTGCACGAGGTCGAAGAGGCGTTTTTCAATCATCCCCACTTTGAGTTTGTCGAGCGTGGCTACCGGCGGGGCGAGGATGTTTATGCAGTGCTGGGCCAAACCGCCGCGGGCCGGTACGTGATCGTTTTCTTCATTTTCAAGAAACGCACCAGGCAGGCTCTCATCCTGAGTGCGCGCGGCATGACCCGCAAGGAGCGCAGGCGCTATGAAAAGCACAAACCCGGCTAAACGCCGCCCCAAAGTGTCGAGCGTGTCCAAATCTGGTTCAATCGCCGAACTGGGCGAGTTTTGGGACACACACGACCTGACCGATTTCGACACCCGCCCGGTCAAGTTCACCGTCAACGTGCGGGCGCGGAAGCATTACGTGGCCGTGGATGCCGACCTGATCAACCGCGTGCGCCGCATCGCTGCCGCCCGCGGGTTGAGCACCCAGAGCCTGGTCAACTTGTGGCTGCAAGAGCGGCTGGCAACTGAAAGGATTTGATCCTGCTCTCTCGCAAACGCTCTTTCACGGTTTCAGGGAGTCAGCCGGGTATAGAGAGCTTAACCACAAAGAACACCAAGCCCACAAAGGGAAATCTTTGCGCTCTTTGTGCTCTTCGTGGTGGACGCCTGTAATCCGGCCCCTTCCGCCAATCTGTGCCTTTCCCCTGCAACGGCCCATCCAGCCCAAAAGAAAATGGGTCGCCACGCGCAGCGTGGGCGGATCATCCGCCTATTCCGCCAATCCGTCTTCTCCCCCTCCCGGCATCCAATCACGTCTCATCCAACCGCCACTGCCTGTCTCGCGCACCGGCAGCGAGGGGCATATCTCCCAAGATTGTGCTCTTATCCGGCCAGAGGTTCCCGCAGGCCGCGTTGGACGGCCTCCCGCATAGCCTGGGCCTGCCGCAGCAGCCCTTCCTGATAGGCGCGCATCAGAGCGGCCAGCTCGTCGCGCTCGGCTTCGGTGAGAGTTCCGGCCTGCTGGCGGTCCAGCAACAGGCTAAACCGGCGGTCTTGGGCCAACTCCATGCGCTTGTTCATCAGGGCCAGAAGTTCTTCGTCAGATAAAGCCGCCACAGTCTCACGGGCCTGCGCCCTGAGCGCTTCCCGGCGCTGTTTCAACTGCGCCACAAAATCCAGCACCAGCGGCCAATCGTCTTGCGGCAATTCCGCCAACTGCTGCAGAAGGGCGTTCGCGCCGATCCGGTCTGCGTCTGCCATCGCGGAACACTCCTTTCCATGTCTTGCCGATTCCAGTTTAGCCCGATGGAGAGGAGAAGTCAAACGAAAACCGGGCCGTCTGTCTCAGCGGCCCGGTTCGTCTCAGGTGATAGCGAGCTTAACCACAAAGAACACCAAGAACACGAAGGGAAAATCTTCGTGCTCTTTGTGCTCTTCGTGGTGGACGCCTGTAATCCGGCCCCTTCCGCCAATCTGTGCTTTTCCCTTGCGACGGCCCATCCAGCCCAAAAGAAGACGGATCGTCAGAGAGGTGCTCTGTCAACGAATGGTCAACGAATAAACAAATGAGCACGCGCGCGAGAAATTCGTTTACGCGAAGCGGTTTCAAATTCGTTGACAGGTTGGGCTGACCTCCTTGAAATCAGTTAAGAGCGAAAGGAATAACCCCGCTGCCGCCGGGTTTGCGCGAAGCGTCCGGCGGCTGGATTGCACACTTGCCCTGGCGGGCAGTGCCAGGGAATCCAGCCGGAGCAGTAGCAGAGCTGAGACCGTGCGGCCTTTTTGGTTCACTTGCGCCCGCCAGAGTCAGGACTATAATCATCCCCAATCAATAAAAGCGCCCGCGATGTTGTGAGCATCCGGGCGGAGGCCTGCACGGTTTGTGCGCGCGGCAAGGTGATTGTATATAGCAACCTCCGAGCCGTTTGCAACTATCGCAGGCGGCTCAGTTTGCTTTGTGCTCCACTCAGGATTATGCGGCGGCGGCGTTCAGCCTGTGCCTGAGATGATGGGCAAGACGCCGCGCCGCATGAATCCTTAATCGTTAGCCCGCTTTTTCGATTCAGCTATTTGGATAGTGCGCTGGACAATCCTACTTGCACAGCATAAGGAGAGTAGCCTAATGTTCTGCACCAACTGCGGTAAGGAGTTGCCCGATGACGCTAATTATTGTTTGAAATGTGGTCACCCCCAAAAACAATCTGCTGTTGCACGCCAACCCATATCTTCACCGGCAACTAAATACGAGATTTGCACCCTAAAAGTCGATATTCGCTCGATACTTTGGCTCTGGGATCGTGCCAAGTGGGAGGCTTGGGTTGGCAATTCCAGAATCGCCCAAGGTGGGGAATATCCTTTTGGTTCGTTCAAAATTCTTCAAGAGAACATGAAGCTCGTCTCGAATCTCATGTCGGAAGGCTGGGAGATTATGACGACCAACGAGACAGGTGCAGTGATGACGATGAGGAGACTAAAGAGATAAGAAGAGGGAGGCTCGTTCACGCGACAGTTGTCAGCCAATTGGTACTCTATCCAGAAGCCTTGGCCATGATATGGGTACCCATCACAAAACCCACGACTGTAACTGCAAATTGACGTTGACTCCAACAGTCTCACTACGTCAATTCAAGATGGCGAAGCAGTGAGAACTTGCGGCTCGTTAGATGAGCAGATGCTACGAAACGTTTTAGACTATCTTGACGACGTTGACTGTAAACTCAAGGGCGTGTCTGTGTTTGCATAACACTCAGTGTCTCATGATTCATAT
>DAOTXG010000596.1:0-3448 GCA_034435515.1 Anaerolineales bacterium | reverse complement strand
TTGATTAAATCGGCGGAGATGGTCGTCGCGCCGGAGTCAAGCGCCAGCCGCACCGCGCGGGCGACGAGGTCGTGCGCGGCTTTGTAGTCTAAGCCAACCTTCAGCATGATGACCTCGGCCAGGTCGGTCGCACCGACGAAGTCCTCGGCGGCGCGTTGGGCGGCGCGCTCTTTGTTCACCGTCAGGCCGCGCAAGACGGAGGCCATCAGCCGGACTGTCTCTGTCCCGGCGTCCAACGCGCGGGGGATGTCGCCGTAGGCGAAGAGGCGGTTGTCAATCTGGCCGGAGGGTGTCTTGCCGACCGCCGCCATCGCCGTCAGCGTGCCTATCATCTTCCCGCACACGCCGCGGATATACGCGAGCGAATACGGGTTTTTCTTCTGCGGCATGATGACGCTGATGCGCGTGTGCCGGTCGGCCAGGATGACCAGGCCGAACTCGGCGGTGGAGAAAATTTGCAGGTCCTCGGCCAGGCGGTCGAGGTTGACGAGCGCGGCGGTCAGCAGCGCCGCAATCTCGATTGGGCCGTCGGCCTGCCACATCGCGTCGCGGGTGTGCGGGACAAGTGAGTCGAAGCCGAGCAATTGGGCCAGGCGCTCACGGTCGAGCGGGAGGCGGCTCCCGTTAACGCTGCCAGAACCGGCCGGGCTGACGTTCGTCCGGGCAAAGGCGCCGCGCAGGCGGTCGAGGTCGCGCAGCAGCGGATAGACGAACGTGAGCAGGTAATGGCCGAAGGAAGTCGGTTGCGCGGGCTGCAGGTAGGTGTAGTCGGGGAATAGCATGGCGCGATGGGTTTCCGCCAGGTCGAGTGCGGCCGAGGCGCAATCCGCGAGGGCCGAGGCGAGGTCGAGCAGCCGGGCGCGCGCGGCAATCCGGTAGCCAATCGTCGTCGCCTCGCGGCGGGCGCGGCCCGCTGACAGCCAGCCGGCCGCCGACGTGAGCATCTTCAAATAGGCTTCGCGGTTGGAATACAAATCGCCCTGCGCCGGGTCGAGGTCAAAATCCAACGGCGGGTTGGGGTGAATCTCCAGCAGGGCGTGCGCGAGTTCCGCGCCGGTTTCTTTCGGTGCGATGCCGGCCTCGACGAGCATGACCACGTGCGCCAGGTCGGCCAGGCTCATCCCGGTGTAAAGGATAGCCGCGTCGCCGACTTCGCGCGCGTAGGCGGTCGCGATCAACTCGGGCGCGGGCGGCTCTCTCAGGCGGGGCGGGGTGCGGGCGGGCGGAGGTTCTGCATTGGCGCTCATACGCCTAATTGTAGCCACATTTGCGGTGTGAGGCTACTGCGGCGGACGGCTCGGCGAAATGTTGACTCACGGACGGAAAGGAACACGGACAAAATGAAACGTACCCAAAAGTCCGTGTTTGCTTCCGTCCGTGAGTCTACCCGTGAGTAGTGTGACGACGCTCGATGTGTACTCAAAGGCTGTCGGAGGATTAGCGTGGGAGCGGATGGAGAACACAGAACACGACAGCGAATTTAGGAAATAACGAATTTGCGCCCGTCGGCGAATTCGTTCCTTCCCCAATTCGTTGTAGTGTGGTGATACACCTACAGCCACTCCTTTTGGGTCGAGCCATTCGCCTGATTCAGGCGCAGGGCCAGAGTGCGCATCAGGTCGCCGGCGATCTGCGGATAGTAGCCGATTAACTCGCGCAGGGTCTCGCGGTCCAGGGACAGGAGAGCCACCCGCGTCGCCGCGACTGCCGTCAGCGAATACGGCTCGCCGGCCAGCAGCGCCACTTCGCCGAACACCTCGCCGGGTTCCAGCATCTGGCGGCGCGGCGGCGCCGCTTCCGTGACCAGTTCGACGCGCCCCTCGACCAGGATGTAAACCGCTTCCCCGCTCTGGCCCGCCTCGCAGATCACCTGGGCGGCCTCAAACCGCTGCTCGCGCAGACAGAGGGCGATGATCTTCAACTCGTCTTCGGACAAAGCGCCAAAGATCGGCGTGGCCCGCAAAGTCTCAATCTTCTGAGCCAGTTCCAAGGCTTCGTCCTCCCGTTCAGGAAAAATCAGCGGCGCAATCAGCGGCACAGTCGGCCCAGCCGGTTGTTGGGCAAGGGTCAGTGCGCGGCGGTTCGACTTTCGCTCACCGTGCGCGCGGCGGCCATCCGACGCCAAGCGGCGGCGGGTTTCGACGCGCGCCCAGAAATTGATCAGGCCATCGGGAAACTCGGCCAGCCGTTCCAGGGCCGCCTCCGGCCCGCTCGCCCCGGCAATGCCCAGCCGCCTGAGCGCGTACCGCCGCTTTTCCTCCAACGACAGGTCGCCAATCAGCGCCAACAGGTGGCGTTTGCCCTCCAGGTGAACCAGGTTGTCCAGCGCCTCCAGGCCGGTGGCGTGCGTCGCCCGGAGGTGGCTGCGGATCATCCGACCGACGGGCCGCATCTGCTCCGCTGGATAGCGCAGTTCGAGGAGCAGCAGCGCCGCGGCGGCGCAGGCGCGCTCGGTCTCGACTCGCAGTTTGCCCCACAGACCCGCGGAGAACCGGTCCTCCAGCGGCGCGGTGAGCGCCATCAGCGTGAAGGCGTGCCGCACCTGCCCGGCCACCCCCTCGGCCATCAGCGCCGGGCTGGCTTGATGGTCTACCAGGACCCGCAGTGCGCCCTCGCGCACACGCCAACTCGCCGAGCGCAAGGCCCGCAGCAAATGCGGCCGCCCCGCCTCGCCTGCCCGCGACAGGCCCTGTTGGAGAGAATGCGTCAAAGCCGGGTCGGGGAGTTTGAGGCCCTCCACCGCCAGAGCCAGATACCGCTCGTCGTCCCGGCGCAAACCGACCAGGAGTTCCTGGAAACACTCGCGCGCTGCGCCGTTGACCGGCTGTGAGACGGCGGCGGGCCGGTGCTGGTCGAACAGCAGCGTCGCGCCACTCAGACAGGTGCGGGCATAACGCTGACGCAGCGTCGGCAGGATGAATAGCCACGTGGCCGAGGCCAGCGCCGCGGCAAAGTTGATGCCCGACAGCGACAGGCGCCCGCCGGCCCAGATCAGAAAGATGCTCCCGGTCAGCCACCCAATGTACCACAGTTGATCGGCAAAGGCGCTGATGCGTCCGCGCTCCACCGCCGGGAACAGGTTGAGCACGCTGGTGCGCGCCGGGCTGTGGAACCCGACGGACAGTGTGACGAGGAAGGCCACCACGCCGGCGCCGACGTAGATGTTGGTGAACAACCCCAGGATGGGCAGCAGGAGGAGGTAGCCCACCGGCAAAATGCTCAGCGTCCGCGGCACCCCCAGACGCTCTACCAGGCGGCCCGCCACCGCCAGTTGAAAGACGACGATGAGCAGCGCCGCGCCGGCTTTGAGCAGGCCGTAAAAAGTGACCAGGTTTTGCTCGGCGGCGAAGGTTTCGTTGGCGAGGGCATTGAGTTCGTAGCGCAGAACCGGCTCGAGCAGGCCGATGATCCACATCAGCAGGAACAGCGCCTGCAGGAAAGGCTCGCG
>DAOTXG010000595.1:0-1891 GCA_034435515.1 Anaerolineales bacterium | reverse complement strand
CGGGATACCCTCACCCGAACATTGAAGTCGAGCGTTGATATTTCAGTGCCGCCCAACCCTGCATCCACCCGACTCGCGCTACGCGCTTCTCCAACTGGCTGGTCTTGGTCACAGAAGTTCGAGCGGGCAGGCGACTCGGCCTTCAGCCGCGCGAGCGGGTGATGCCAATCGTTGGGCGTTTGAGAATCGAGGAGACAATGAATCAAACAGAAGTCGAAACGTTCGTGGCTGGAATGGAGAATGTCCAGCGAGAAGAGAACTATGGATACGTGTTTTTCTTCGTAGGTGATGACCACCGCCTATCATTTGTAACGATTGCTAATTCCGACAATGATTGGGACAACGTATCGAACCTCAACCGAGAGGGGGTGTTTCGGGTCAATATCGGAATAAGCAAAGAGACGTTTAAGAACCTGATCGTTAAATCCGATGATGAACTCGTTGACTATTCGATGCTGAACACCTTCCTTCCTCATCCTGAATATGCACAGCAAAACTTCGTCTGTATACTTAATCCATCTGGTGAAAACGTCGAAACAACAAAGAAACTGATAGCAGAGGCACATTCTATTGCAGCAAAGCGGTTCCAGCGTAAAGCGAAGAAGTAGTGTCTGATACTCAGCCTTCCTCATCAATGTATATTTGGATTTATCATTTAGTCCAGATGGGCGCTATCTGTTGTTAAGCCCGCCCAACACGGCATGTAGCCGACGCCGCTCTCGCGGCGAGGGTGGGCGTGCCGATGGTACAAACTCGCGAAGTAGTCTTCAGTCCCGGCGGGTGGCGGCGCGGCTGATGCCCACCGTTGGGCCTCTGCTCTAAACTTTTTCAACCACCAATGACAGCGCGGCATTTCCGCACATTAAACCAAGCGAACCTCCGTCGTGACATCGAGCAGCTCTTTCAGCCCGAAACCTGTCTGCCCGGCACCAGCCCGGTCCTCACCGACTTGCACACGGCGCGCACCTGCGAGAAAAATCGCAGCCGGGTGGAGACCCGCCCCTTGACCACCCGCAGCTTGCTGGCCGAGGCCTCCGATTGGCCGCACTTGGCGCAGGTCTTCAAACTGGAACGCACCGTGCACGAACTCAAAACGGGACAGCCGAAGACCGAAGTGGTCTATGGCCTGACCCGCCTCACCACCCAAGAAGCCAGCCCACGACGCTTGCTGGAGATCGTCCGCGCGCATTGGGGCATCGAGAACGGCTTGCACTACCGCCGGGATGTTACCCTGCAGCAAGACCGGCTGCGCTCCCGATCCCCGGCCTTCGGGCAGGTCATGGCCTGCTTGAACAACTTGGTCATCGGTTTGGTCACGCGCCTGGGCTGGACGAACCTCGCCCAAGCCCGGCGCCAGTTCGACGCCCATCCCGATCTGGCCCTTCAACTGCTTTTCAACCGTCTCGCCTGACTTTGCAACAGCCGTGTGTCTTTGTCCCATTCAAATCTGACAGGCATAGGTCGGTTTGGCTCTCAGGATTTGGTGGTCAGCATACGGCAAATAATACCTTGAATGACTTTTTTGCGCGATGGGGCGTGATAACCCCATTGAGGCGGAGACAAGTGCCCAACGGTTGAGCTCAGCGGCGCGGCGATGATAGACCCGAACGGTGGCTAACCCAAACGCCTGAGACAAGGACCGCTTAGTTACCTAAATTTCGCCCAAAGTAATGCTGATGTGCTCTTGGGCAAGCAAAGCGGATAAACCGGCACAAACTTCCTTAGCGAGCGGGTCAACCTGATTGAGAACGACATGGGTGAGACAGGCCGTCTGATCGAACACGATCATGCCATTCATATGAAAGACATCGCGCACCAAGCGCTTGAGACCGAAGGTCGCCACTTTGGGGCATTGCGGTGCCAACCAAGTGCGTGCCCAGATCAGGACATT
>DAOTXG010000594.1:0-7426 GCA_034435515.1 Anaerolineales bacterium | reverse complement strand
CCAGCGTATGATTGTCTGACAGCCCATGATTGAAACGATGACGGCCCCGACTCTGGTCGGCCTTGGCGGGACGCTCCGCGAACGATCCTTCTCGCGCGCCGCCCTCCAGGAAACCCTGCGCCTGGCCGAAGCCCACGGCGCGTGCACGGAGCTGCTCGACTTGCGCGCGCTCGACCTGCCCATGTACATCCCGGATATCGCTGTCGAAGACTATCCGCCTGAGCATCAGGCCGCCCTCCGGCATTTTGTCGAGACGCTGCGCCGCGCCGATGCGCTGATCTGGGCCTCGCCGGCCTATCACGGCACGGTGAGCGGCGTGTTCAAAAACGCGCTCGACTTCGTTGAATTGTTAAGTGATGACGACCCTCCCTACCTGACCGGGCGCGCCGTCGGCCTGATCGCCGTCAACGACTCGCTGCCGTTCGAAGCCATGGCCAACGCCGCCTACGAACTGCGGGCGTGGCTCGCGCCCACGCGCCTCGTCCTGGACTCCAGCCACTTCACGCCGGATCTGACGCTCAAGCCAGGCCGTCCGCAAAAGCGCGCCGGGCGGCTGGTCGCGGAGTTGATTGACTTTGCGGCGCGCATCGGGGAAAATGGACGTCAACGCCTATCTGAAACGTATTGACTATCGCGGCCCGCTGGCGCCCGACGCCGAGACTCTACGCGGCCTGCACCAGGCGCACCTGCTGGCCGCGCCGTTCGAGAATCTGGATATCCACCTCGGGCGGCCCATCGTGCTCGACGAAGCCCGCCTCTTCGACAAAATTGTGCGGCGGCGGCGCGGCGGCTTCTGCTACGAACTCAATGGCCTGTTTGCCGCCCTGCTGCGCGCGCTGGGGTTCAAGGTGACTCTGCTCTCGGCCCGCGTCGCCGCCGGGGAGGGCCAGTTCGGCCCCGAGTTCGACCACCTGGTTTTACTCGTCCAGCTGGCCGAACGCTGGCTGGCCGACGTGGGTTTCGGCGACTCGTTCGTCGAGCCGCTGCGGTTGGACGAACCGGGCGAACAGCGGCAGAGGACCGGCGTTTACCAGATTGTCCGTGACGGAGAAAACCTGATGATGCTCAAGGCCGACAAGGCGGGCGATAGGGTGGACGGTTATCTCTTCACATTCCGGCCCCGCCAACTCGCCGACTTCGCGGGCATGTGCCATTACCAGCAGACCTCGCCCCAGTCGCCCTTCACGCAAAAGCGCGTCTGCTCACGCGCCACGCCGGAGGGCCGCGTCACGCTGAGCGACGTGCGGCTGATCGTCACGATCAATGGGCAGCGCCAGGAGCGCCTTTTGACCGGCCCGGAAGAATACGCCGCAGAACTGTGGAAACACTTTGGGATTGAACTATGACAACCAACTACCTCTTTCTCGCTACCGCTAACGGAGTCGTGACCTGCCAGCGCGAGGGCGCTGACTGGCGCGAAATGAACCGCGGCCTCACAGACCGCAAGGCGACGAGCATCGTCGCCAACGCAAGCATGGTCCTCGCCGGGACGACCGACGGCATTTTTCAGTCAAGCGACCTGGGCCAGACCTGGCGCGAGGCCAGCGGCGGCCTGACTACGCGGCACGTGCGGTGGCTGGCGTTCCACCCGACCGTCTCTGGCGTCGTCTTCGCCGGCGTGGAATCGGCCGGCATCTTCGTCTCGCGCGACGGGGCGGCCACCTGGCAGGAGCGCCCGGAGGTTCCGCCGCTCCGCCAGAAGCACCGCTGGTTCCTGCCTTACTCGCGAGGCGCAGGATGTGTGCGCGGGTTTGCGGCGCACGGCGCGCGCGTGTACGCCGCCGTCGAGGTGGGTGGCGTGCTGCGCTCGGACGACGGCGGCGAAACCTGGCGGCTGGCCGAAGGGAGCAGCGGCGACCCCGACCTCGAAGGCCCGCCGGAACCGCTGATTTACCCCGACGTGCATTCTATTGAAGTTCATCCATCCTCGCCCGATCTCGTGTTCGCCCCAACTGGCGGCGGGTTTTACCGCTCAACCGACGGCGGCCGGACGTGGGCGTGCCTGTACGACTGCTATTGCCGCGCGGTCTGGGCGGACCCGACAGACCCAGATCATCTCCTCCTCGGCCCGGCAGATGGCGTGGACGCGCAGGGCCGCATCGAAGAAACCCGCGACGGAGGCCAGACGTGGACTCCCGCCTCGGCTGGCCTCCAGACCCCGTGGCGCCGGCACATGGTCGGGCGCTTCCTGCAAGTGGGCGATGAATTGCTGGCAGTGCTCTCTAACGGCCAGCTGCTCTCCGCTCCGCTCGCCGCGCTCCAATGGCGGCCGATTTTGCCGGAGGTAAAACAAGTAGCGGCGGCAGCTTTTATCAGCCTATAATCAGCCCCAAAGCTTAAATCCGTGTTCGTCCGTGTCCATCCGTGTCCCGCCCAACGCCGATGAACTTCCTCCATCTCTCCAAAGTCGAGCTGCACTGCCACCTGGACGGCGTGGTGGACCCGGCGATGCTGCGCGAAATGCAAAAGCGCGGCTATGCTGTTCCGCTCAGCCCGGAGGCCCTGGAGGCCGCCTACCCGGTGCGCAGCTTCGAGGAGTTCACCGGATGGTTCAAAGTCGCCGAGGCGGTCGAGGGCAGCCTGGAGAACTTCAAGCCTATTCTCGCATTGCAGATCGAGCGGCTGAAAGCGCAGAACGTCGTCTACGCCGAGTTCATGATCGGCACCAGCGAGCTGCGCTACGGCGACGACGCCGAACTCATCCAGAAGTTCGGCCAATTCCGTGAATACGTCGCCGGGCTGGAGGCCGGGCAGATTCAAGTCGAGTTCCTCGTCGCCGTCTGGCGCAGTCGCCCGCCCGAAGAATTCGAGCGGCTGGCCGACCGCGTCATCCGCCTGCGCCAGGCAAACCTGCTCGTGGGCGTGGCGTTGGCTGGATGGCCGGAGACGCCGATCAAACCCTTGAGCAAGACGCTGGCGCGGCTGCGCGAAGCCGGCGTGGGCGTCGAAATCCACGCGGGCGAGTGGGCCGGGCCGGAGTCGGTGTGGGACGCGCTCGAACACGGCTTCGCCCATCGCATCGGGCACGGCGTCAGGTTGTTTCAAGACCCGAGGCTGGTCGAGGTATTTCAAGAGCGGCAAATTCACGTCGAGATGTGCCCGACGAGCAACCTCAAAACCGGGGGCATCGCGCGGATCGAAGACCATCCGGCGGGCCGGGCGCGCGACCTGGGCCTGAACTTCGGCGTCAACACCGACGACCCCGGCCCGTTCGAATGCAGCCTGGAATCGGAATTTCAATTGCTGTCCGAGCGGTTCGGGTTCGGGGAGGCCGACTTCCGCAGGATTTTTGAAAACTCGCTGAACGCGCGGTTTCAACCTGCGCTGCGGCATTGGCCGGCCCGATTCCGCGAGAACGCTGACCGCGAAGCGCGCTGACAAGCGCCGATTTGCGCTGATTTTTTAAACCTCAGCGAGAATCAGCGTTCTCCAGCCTGGCCGCTTAAACAGTGTGCCCTCAAAGGTTGTCAGGGGATTGGCGTGGGAGCGGCTTGTAGCCGCGACGGTCGCG
The DNA here is from genome assembly GCA_034435515.1 of Anaerolineales bacterium. GTDB lineage: Bacteria > Chloroflexota > Anaerolineae > Anaerolineales > UBA6663 > DATDRS01. Next base: position 3,915 of record DAOTXG010000594.1, on the reverse strand, counting down.
GTTGTCCGCTTCGCGCCGCTCCCACTGGCAAGGTTTGTGTGCACACCTTAAACAGCCGCTATTGCCCGCCGCGCCCAACCGGTTTAGAATGTCCCCACGTCCGCGACAGATGAACAGGAGGTAAACCGTGTCTGACGAGGCCTTCCGTTTATACGTTTGTCCCTGCTGTTTCACCGCCGATTCAGCGCCCGGCGTCTGCCCCGAGTGCGGGCACACGCGCGTCGAGTGCGACCCTGGCGATCCGGACAATCCGTGCCGCAAGCCGCCGATGGACGCCGCGGGGAACATTACCTCCCGCGCGCCGCTGTGGTGGCTGATGCGCTCGGCCCCTTATCTGCGGAAAAAGATCGAGCAGCAGACGACCCCACGAGGGTGAGGTGGAGAAAGAAATGCAAAAAGAGCATGTCATCATCATCGGCTCCGGCCCGGCCGGGCTGACGGCGGCGCTCTACGCTGCGCGCGCCAACCTGAACCCGCTGGTGATCTCCGGCAACCAGATCGGCGGGCAGATCGCCATCACGAACGAGGTGGAGAACTTTCCCGGCTTTGACTCGATCCTCGGCCCGGAGTTGACGGACAAAATGAAGGAGCAGGCCGAGAAGTTCGGCACCCGGTTCGAGATTGACGAGATTACCGAGGTGGATTTCACGCGTGGCTCGCCGTTTTATCTTAAAGCCTACGGGAGCGAGTACGAAGCCAAAGCCGTCATCGTCACCACAGGCGCCTCGGCCCGGCGCTTGGGCATTCCGGGCGAGGAGCAATTCATCGGGCGCGGCGTCAGTTACTGCGCCACCTGCGACGGGTTCCTCTTCAAGAACAAGGACGTGCTGGTGATCGGCGGCGGGGACTCGGCGCTGCAGGAGGGCATCTTCCTGACCAAGTACGCCAACCGTGTGCGCATCGTCCACCGCCGCGATTCGCTGCGGGCCGGCGAAATCCTGCAAACGCGCGCCAAAGCCAACGCGAAAATCCATTTCGTGTGGGACACGGCGTTGGATGCGATTGAGGGCAACGGCAAGGTGGAGGCAGTGAAGGCGCGCAACCTGAAGACCGGGCAGGTGGAAGTCTGGCAGACCGACGGCGTGTTCGTCTTCATCGGCCACTTCCCGAACAGCCAGCTCTTCAAGGGGCAGCTGGCCATGGACGAGCAGGGCTTCCTGCTCGTAGACAAGTTTATGCAGACCTCCGTGCCCGGCGTGTTTGCGGCAGGCGAGATCATGGACCCGATTTACAAGCAGGCCGTCTCCTCAGCCGGGCAGGGCTGCCAGGCGGCGATTTCGGTGGAGCGTTATTTGGAGGTGTTGGGGGATAAAGAGTTGGCGAAGTAGGACGTATTGCGTATTCCGTATTGCGTAAAAGCGAGCGCCTCCTGGTATGCGAGTCGCTCGCTTTTGAGCGGGGATAAAAGCGGAAACGCAAAGAGCGCGAAGAAAACGCAAAGAACGCAAAGTATTGTTGGTCTCTTTGCATCCTTCGCGCCTCTGATCGCCCTCCGCCTGGGGGTTGTGTCCTTCGCGTTAAAGCTTGTCCTCCATCCTCCCCAACAACCTTGTCAGATAGGGCAGAGCCGCCTGCGCCGCGCGGGCGCGGTGGCTGATCCGGTTTTTGAGTTCGGACGGCAGCTCGGCCAGGGTGCGCCCGTATTCGGGTAAAAAGAAGATCGGGTCGTAGCCGAAGCCGTTGTCGCCGCGCTCCTCCAGGATGATCTGCCCCTCGCACGTCCCCTCGAACACCGCCGCCTCCCCGCCAGGCTGGGCGACCGCGATGGCGCAGCGGAATCGCGCCGGCCGGGGTTCGGGCGTGTGGCGCAGTTCTTGCATCAGTTTCGCGCGGCGGTCGGCGTCGCTGGCGCCCTTCCCGGCGTAACGCGCCGAGTATAGGCCCGGCCTGCCGCCGAGCGCGTCTACCTCCAGGCCCGAGTCGTCGCCAAGCGTGAGCAGCCCCGCGGCGTTGGCGAAGGCAACCGCTTTCAAACGCGCGTTCTCGGCGTAGGTCGCCCCCTCTTCGACGACATCGAGCGTCAGGCCCAGGTCGGCCGGCGTCGCCAGGTCTGCCTCCAGTTGAGGCAGAATGGCGGCAAACTCGCGCAACTTTCCACGATTGTGGGAGGCGATGAGTATCTTGACCATATATGCTATCCGCAATAGAAATGACCCTCGTATTTGGGAGATCATTTGTTCTAAATACCAGATATGTGCAATTTAATAGATAAGATTCTAATCTTATGTGCTCTGAATCTTAAAAAATGATTGACTTTACGATTTATAGCGTGCTATAATGCCAGCGTCTCCTCAAAATATCCTACTGCGCGAGTGACGTCTCTGTACAAGACTGGCCCCCAGGTTCTCCGGCTGAACGTCGGTTTTATCCTCAAAGAAGGCATCGGTTTCAGCCGGGACTTCACCTTTGATGAGTCTGCGGTGCAAATCGCAGATGACCTCCTCGTCGGCAATCTGCGCGGCGTCGTGAATTTCACGCGCACGCCGCAGGGATTGTACGCCAAAGGCCGCCTGACGGCGAAACTACATAGTGAATGTGACCGCTGCCTGGAAGAAGTGGACCTGCCGGTGACCAGCCGTTTTTCGGAGTTGTTTGTCTACCCGCCCGAAAACGCGCCCGAGGGCGCCTACCAGGTCGGCGACGATATCCACGTTGACCTGGCGCCGCTCGCCCGCGAGGATATGCTGCTCTCCATCCCCATGCAAACCCTCTGCCGCCCCGATTGCCGGGGCCTGTGCCCCCAGTGCGGCCAGAACTGGAATGAGGGGCCGTGCGACTGCCCCGCCGAAGAAGGCGACTCCCGCCTGGCGGTGTTAGCCCAGCTGCTAAAAGGAGAGCGCTGACCCACCGCTGATTGCCTATCGCTTATCGCCTATGGCGTGTGTTAGCCCAGCCGCCAGGAGAGGGTTAACATACAACAGTTCGTGTTTCTTTGGTTCGCGTTCAAGGCGCAAGTTCATCAGACCCGACCCTTTTGCCAGGCCAGGAGACAGTGTGGTATGAAGTACACAGATGACCGCGGTAAGGACGCCGAGACCCTAGCCGTTTTGATGGACAAGGCAGATGCCCAGGGGTATCTGCTGACCGACGACATCATGAACGCCTTCCCCCGGGCGGAGGAGGCGCGCGCGCAGTTAGAGGAGTTGTTCGCCTTTCTGCACGGCGCCGGCATTGACGTGTACGAAGATAAGCAGGACGTGCCGCCGCAGGTCAGCGCCCAGGCCCGCCACCGCCTCGAGGAAGAAGAGTTCGACCTCAGCACCATCTCCACCGACGACACCGTCGGGCTGTACCTCAAGGAGATGGCCCGCGTGCCCCTGCTGACGACCGAGCAGGAAGTAGACCTGGCCAAACGCCTCGAGCGCGGCCTGCTAGCCCGGCGCAAACTCGACCGGATGAACGGCGCCGGGGGCTACAAGAAGCGCGCCGAACTGCAGGGCCACATCGAGGACGGGCGCGGCGCGCGCGAGCACCTCATCAAGGCCAATACCCGCCTGGTCGTCTCCATCGCCAAAAAGTACATCGGGCGCGGCGTGCCCTTCCTCGACCTGATCCAGGAGGGTAACCTGGGCCTGATGAAGGCCGTCGAGAAGTACGACTATCGGCGCGGCTTCCGCTTCTCCACCTACGCCACCTGGTGGATCCGCCAGACCATCACCCGCGCCATCGCCGACCAGGGCCGCACCATCCGCGTGCCGGTGCACATGAGCGACCGGATCCGCCGGCTGTACAAGACCGCCCGCCAGCTCGAGCAGATCACGGGCCGCAAGCCCACCGCCGAGGAGATCGCGGCCGAGATGGACCTGGAGCCGCGCAAGGTGCAGTGGATGCTCAAAGTGTCGTGGCGGCCGCTGTCGCTCGAGCGCCCGGTGGGCGAGGAAGAGGACGCCGAACTCGGCTCATTCATCGAGGACG
>DAOTXG010000593.1:0-6755 GCA_034435515.1 Anaerolineales bacterium | reverse complement strand
GCTGCTTCGCGATCGCGGCGCCGTCCCGAGGGGATGCTTCGCGACCTGAAGGCCGTTCGCGATGTCATGGTCCCCCCCGCCGATACACTGCCGCCGTCGGGTCGCTATACACAGCCAGCCAGCCGTCGCGCGGCAGCGCATCGCTCAGCAACGAGTTCGCCTCGACGATCACCAGGTTCACGCCGTAGCGGTCGAGCACAGCCTGGTAACCGGGCCGCGCGAATGACACGGTGAGATATTCGCGCAGAAAAGCGTCGTCGTATAAGTCCGTCCGGCCATCCACGTATACCGGGTAATCGGGATACAGCGCCCACGCCAGGTAGGCGCCGAAGTTGTAGGAGTTAAACAACTTGCCCGGCGGACGTTCGCGCCGCACGTACTCCGCCGCGCCGACCGGCGCGCTGCGCGCTATCTCGGCCTCGTTGACGGACGGCTGCAAGAAGTATAGCGCCTTCAGCAGCGCGGCCAACGCAATGACGGCCAGCAGCGCCCAGTTCAAGGCCAGGCGCCCCTCCGGCGCGCTGCGCGCCGCCGCCAACCGCCAGCCGCCAGTCGCCAGCCGCTCCCGAATATCGGCCCAGCCCGCGACTAGGTGGCGCGTGATCACCGGCGGCGCGACGATGGCGAGGAGCGCCACGTTCCGCCAGGCGAGGAAGCCAAGATAGGCCACGCCGGTCACTAAAAGCAGGTCCGTCAGGTTGACACGGCGGCGCGAGAACCCGATGGCGGCCAACACGACCCATAACAGCCACAGGAAAGGCTGGGCCTCGATCCGGTGAAAGTCCGGCGTCTGCCATTCCTGAATGAAGCCGCGCAGCACGCCGATGGAAATTGTTTTGAAAGGATAGAGGAGCATCGCCGGGCCAGCGGGGTTGAGCATGACGGCGAGCGCGCAGGCCAGCCCCATGCCGGCCAGCCAGGCCAGTCCCTGCGCCTCTACATTCCCTCGTATTCCGTATTCCGTATTCCCTATTCCGTAATGCGCGCGCTTCGCGTCCGCGCGCTCGGCTGTGAACATCATCCCCACGAATGACAACACCTGCCCGGCCAGCGTCAACGCAATCAAGATGAAACCGATGGCAAAACCGCCGTGCGCGTTAGCCCACAGCGCCATGAGGGGGACGAGCAGCCACAGGCGGTTGACCCCCCGCCAACGCTGGAGATGCAGGAGATAGGCACAGACGCCCGCCAGCAGAAAGGAAACGATCTGCGGGCGCGCCGACCAGTAAATCGCCGAGGCCGCCGCCGCCAGCACGAGCACGAAGGCTTTCAGGAGAGGCGGCCCTTCGCAACAGAGATAGACAAAGAGGAAGGTCAGCGTGACGCAGACGGCCGTGAACAGGTTCAACCCGGCAAAGCCGAAGTTCGTGAACAGCCAGTACATAGGAACTTCAATCAGCCAGCCGGGGTATTGCCATTCGGCGCCCGCGCGGGTGTGGGAGAACGGATCCACTGTCGGCACGGCCCGGTGCTCGACGATCCATTGGCCCGCGCGGAGGTGCCACCACGTGTCGGTATCCACCGAGACGCGCGCGGCCATGGCGAAAACGCCCAGAAAAGTGATGGCGGTGATGAGGCGGGGGAGGGTCAGGCGCATCGAGGCGAAAGCAGGGGCAGGCGCGAAGCGTGCCCCTGCCCAACGAGGTGAGCCGATTTCATTTAGAGCAGCAGTCGCTTCCCAGGCCAAGCTCTTCCGGAATGACTTTGCGCGAGAGCGCGTAGAAGATGTGGAAGTCGCCGATTTGCTTTTCCTCAAAGGACACGCCCAGAGCCTGAAAGCCGGCGCGCAGGCGTTCGTCCAACGGCGGGTGACGCGTGGTGATGTACGCCGCCTGCGGACTGGCCTCCACCGCCTGCGCGTAGGGGGAATAGCGGTTGTAGCGCGTGGTGTAGTTGAAGTTGAGGTGATAGGGCAGGCGCGCGGCGTACAGCAGCTCCTCGCCGCTCAGGAACGCCAGGGGGAACTCGACCCAGTAATTGGTGTAGCCGCGCGTTTCGCCGCGCTCGCGTAAAAACTGCATCACCGCCGGCAGGCGGCGCTGATCCACCTGAGCGACGATATCGAACTGGGTGGTGAGGCCCGGCGGGAAATCGGCCGCGCTCTGCGCTGTCCCCCAGACGTTAAAGGCGACGACGCCCAGCGCCAACCCGTTCGCCAGCCAGACGCGCCGGCGAGCGCGTAGCCCGGCCAGCATTTCAGCCATGAGCAACGCCGCCGGCGCGGCCAGCGGGAGAAAGTAACGCCCGGAGGGGTCGGCGCCGAAGGGCGTGAGGATGAAAGCCGCAATGAGCGTGAGGCTCACTCCAAGAAGCAGCCAACGCTTAACCCAGATGGGCGACCGGGGCCGGGCGGGGTAAATCATGCGGAGGACGAAGGCGATAACGGCCATGTGCATCGCCAGTGCAAAGGGCGCCAGCGGCAGGGCCAGAAAGCGCGCGCTCCACGGCGGGCGCAGGCCCCAGATCACCGTGAGGCCAAGCAGGAGGAAGTTGAACAAGTGCTGGAAAGCGGCGAAGACCGGGTGGCTGGGCGAAGCCCCGGCAATCGCCGAGCCGCTCAGTTCGGCGAGGGCCGTCACTGCTGCGCTCCCGGTCACGGCGAACCAGAGCCACGGCGCGGCGCCGACGACAAAGCCGGCGCCGCACACGAGCCAGTCGGCGAGGCGCGCGCTTGGGGAAGCGCGTTCCACGGCGAGCAAGTAGATCACAATCGGAATCAGATAAACGCCAATCAGCGGGAAGCCCCAGAACCCCAACCCGGCGAGAAAACCCAGGCCCAGCCACGTTCCGCGCGCCCATCCCCTCATCTCCTGTAGGGGCGAGCCTTGCGCCCGCCCCCCCGCCAGGCGCAGCGTCATCAATAACAGAATGTTCCCGATCAACAGCATCTCGCCGTAGCCGCCGAGCGTGGCCGTGGTGTAGAGCGTCACCAGCACCGTCGGCGCGGCGAGGAACAACGCCGCGACGCCGGCCACCCAGCGGCTGGCATAAATTCTGAGTCCCAACGCGTACGTCGCGGCGATGACGCCGAGGTAGAGAACCGACTGCACCAGCCGGATGACGAGGACCGACTCGCCCAAGAGGCCAAACGCGCCGGCAATCAACCAGGCGTCCAGGCTGCCGAGGTAAGCCTGCCCGTAAAAAAAGACCGGCCGCTCCCCCTGCAGGATGTGCCGCGCCATTAACGCGACCACGGCCTCGTCGGCGTTGAAGGGGACGACGCCCGCAGAGAGCAGACAGGCTTTGAGCGTGATGTTGATCAATAATGCCCCCAGCAGGGGCCAGTGACGGCGGACACCCGTTTGTAGTGACGTACGCCAGTGCGTCACTCGTTGGAAATCACACACGACAGCGATCCGTTTGTAGAGACGTACACTAGCGCGTCGCCCGCGCGAAGCGAGCCTCAGCCAATAAACCACCACAACGCATACAAGGCGCTGAATACCAACAGCAAGGCGCTGCTGCCGGATAGATAAGCGAAACGCCAACCCGGTTTCTGGCGGGCCAGCCAGTCGCCGATGACGATAAAGGCCGGGAATAGCGTCAGCACGTAGCGCGAATTAGACTGGAGCGACGACGCGACCAGGTTGCGCTTCGTCGTAAAAGCCATCAGATTAAGCCCGACGTAAATGAGCCACTCTGCCCGCCGCCAGCGAGCCTGGACCAGCATGGCCGCGGTCAGGCCCAGAAAGGCCAGCGTGCTGAAGACGTCCAGGGTGGTCTGCAAATCACGGACGCCGCTCCATTGCCAAAGGGCATACCACAGCCCGAGGAGGGGGTTGGTCAACGCATAGATTTCCGTCATTTGCCCAACCGTCATCAGGCCGGCGGCCTGGCGCCACGCGAGATAGGCTAGACCGCCTGACAGCGACAATACCAACCCCAGGCCCGGTGTAATGATCCGGCCCCCTAAGGGGGATCTTCGACGCGCGGCCCTGCCGCCGCTGAGGGCCAGCGGCGCGCTCTCCGTGTCCCGAGGGGATGCTTCGCGATCGCGACGCCATTGCTCCCACGCAATCCATCCCAGGGCCGCCGTCGTCAGAATCCCCTGGCCGCGTGTTAGACCGGCTAGCGCACTCAGCCCGCCTGCCCACCACCAGCGCCGTTCGTAAGCCGCGAGAAAAGCACCTAACGTGAGGGCCAGGAATAGCCCCTCCGTGTACGGCGCGACCAGAAAGATAGCAGTGGGGTAAACCGCCAGCGCGATCACAGTCCAGCGCGCCGTCTCCGCACCATACTGGCGATTTGCTAACTGGTGCAGGCCGGCGAAGGTCGCCGCCGCCGTCAAGGTTGACATGACTAGCCCGGCGAAAACGTAGTCGCCGCCCGTGACCCAGCTGACCAGGTGAGTGAGGCTGGGATACAGTGGAAAAAAACCGCTGTCGATCTTCGAAACGCCGAAATAGCCCAGGCGCGCCAGGTTGAGATAGTGGACTGCATCCCAGCGCACCCATACGCCCAGTAGAGCATCGCCGGGAAAGGCAGTATACATTGGCAAGTCGCCGTATAAGCCCGGGTCCGCCACCCGGTCGGCGGGCAAGTAAGGTTTCAGCGTCACCCACACCGCGCCCATCCACAACCCCAGGCCGAGCCGCAGCGCCGCCGCCAGTACGATCCCCCAGGCCCAGGCTGCTCGCCATCCACGCGTCGAGAGTAACCGGTTCATCGGCCGCGCCGCCTATTGTCCGCCTTTGTGGAAGTCTCTATAATCCCTGATGTGCTGATGATCCCGGTCATGTTTCGACGCCTCGCTCCCTACGGACCTTACTTGATCGCCATTCTGGCCCTCGCCGCGCGCCTCGTGTCGACCCCGCGGACAATTGACGACGCCTTCATCACCTTTCGTTACGCGCGTAATTTGCTGGCCGGGATTGGCCTTGTCTTTAACGCCGGTGAGCAAGTGCTCGGCACCACCACGCCTCTTTACACTCTGCTCATGGCCGTATTCGCCAGCCTCACGCGCTCGAACGATTATCCCCGGCTGGCGTTGATCGCTAACGCGCTCGCCGACGCCTTGACCTGTCTGCTCCTCATCCGGCTTGGCCAGAGACTCAGCGGGCAGCGCGCGGTAGGACTGGGGGGCAGCCTGTTGTGGGCCGTCGCGCCGATGAGCGTGACTTTCGCCATCGGCGGGATGGAGACCTCCGTCTTCGTCTTGCTCCTCGTGTTAAGCGCCGACCTCTACCTGGCCGGGCGCGCCCGCTGGGCCGCGCTGACCTCTGCGCTGTTGCTGCTCACCCGGCCGGATGGCGTGCTATTCGTGGGACCGTTGATTCTCGATCTGCTTTGGAGAGGCTGGCGCGGGAGACGCACGGGCGCGTGGCCGTGGGCCGAGGCCGCAATTTTCCTCGGCGCGCTCGCGCCCTGGGCCATCTTCGCCGCGTTCTACTTCGGCTCTCCCATCCCGCACTCTATCGCGGCCAAGACCCTCGCCTACCGCCTCCAACCCGGCGGAGCGCTCTTACGGCTGCTGCAAAACTACGCCTCGCCTTTCTTCGAGCATCTCGTCTTTCCCAATTCCTATTTGCTCATCAGCCTCCTGATAGCCTACATAACGCTCTCACTCGTCGGCGGCCTCCACGCCGCTCGCCGCGACTCCCGCGCCTGGCCAATCACGGTCTACCCGTGGCTCTACCTCCTCGTCTTCGCCGCCGCCAACCCCCTCATCTTCCGCTGGTACCTCGCCCCGCCCCTGCCCTTCTATTTCCTGCTTATCCTCACCGGCTTTGCGAAACTATCTGGCGACGTCTTTGACGCTCTTCGGACGAAGCACAAAGCAAGCAACACCGTTCCTGTGCGCGTGCGCGTCTCTTCTATCTTCTTCCCTCTTCCTGCTTCTTTCGTCCTTCTCCCCGTTTCTTTCTTCCTCCTGCTCTCCCTGAACGCCTGGACGCTTCACCCTGACCACGGCCCGGGCTATCCTGCCCCGGAAATAGCCTGGCATAAACTTGAACTGCTCTACACGCAGGCCGGCCGGGCGCTCGCGCCGCGCCTCACCCCGCAAACCCTCCTCGCCGCCGGAGATGTGGGCGCGCTCGGCTATTACTCCAACGCTCGCATCCTCGACACCGTTGGGTTAATGTCGCCCGAGGCTTCGGCCTACTACCCCCTTGACCCGGCGCTCTATGCGCTGGACGTGTACGCCGTTCCGCCCAAACTTATTCGTGACTACAAGCCGGACTACGTGGTGCTCTTGGAAATCTACGGGCGGAACGGCTTGTTCATTGACCCTGAGTTTTTGTCCGATTACGAGTTGAGCCAGAAAATCCCGACCGACATTTACGGCAGCGACGGCCTGTTGATCTGGACTCGCCGTGCTCCGCGACCTGCCGGACAATAGGTTCTTGAAAGCTATTGCCATCCGTTTAATCCGTTCAATCCGTTGACTCACGGGCTTTGTCTGGCGATGGTTTCTTCCACCGCCTGCGCCGCCCCAGCCTGCCCCAGCGTCCGATACCACCCGGCCAACGTCCGCAGCCTTTCGACGACAGCCGCCGGGTAAGGCAGAACCGCCAGCCCTGGCGCTAAATTCGGGCGCAGGCTCTCGCGGATAAACACCAGCCAGCCATAACTTGTCCGGGGGCCATATTCATCTGGCGCAGAGTAGGCTTGCCAGGCCTGTGTATACGCTTGGACTGCCGCCGCTAAATCGCCTTCGGCGGCCGCCAGGTCGCCGCGCAAGAAATGCAGCGCCATCGGCTCCGCGTCTCGCGTCGCCGCGGCATACTGCAGCAGGTATCTGGCCCGCGCCACGT
>DAOTXG010000592.1:0-11752 GCA_034435515.1 Anaerolineales bacterium | reverse complement strand
TCTGCTTCGTCCGGCGAAAGACGCGTGCGCCAGGCCCCTTTGTACATCGGATTCGACGGGAAGGCGAGGTGACGACCGAGTCTGGCGCCTTCGACAATCTCACTGCCGGGCAGGGTCGCCATCGCGCGGAACAGCGCGAAGAGGTTCTCCTCCACGGCTGCGGCGAGTTCGTCGGGCGAGGGGTCAATCAGGATTTTGTCTGTCATGGTCTTGTCCTCAACGCTTTGAGGCGGAGATTTCGCGCTCGCCGAAGACCGCCGTCTCTGTCAACCGAAACATGGCCCGCGCCCGAATATCCTGGGAGGAACTGCCAAGCAGCACCTCAAACTCACCCGCTTCCGCCACCCAGGCGTGCTGACCGTCGTCCCAGTACGCGAGGGATTCGCGATCGAGGGTCAACACCGCCGTCGTCGTCTCGCCCGGCCCCAGGGCCACTTTTGCGAACCCCTTCAGTTCTTTCTCTGGCCGCGACAGGCGGGAGCGGACATCGCGCACGTACAACTGGACGATCTCCTGACCTGCCCGTGATCCAGTGTTGATCACATCCACGCTCACCGTCAGGCGGTCGTCGGGCGCGAGGGCCTCTGCGCTCAGACGCAGGTTGGCATAAGCGAAGGTGGTATACGAGAGGCCGAAGCCGAAGGGAAACAACGGCTCGACCTTCTTCTTCTCGTAGTAGCGGTAGCCGACGAAGAGGCCCTCTCCGTAACGCACCCGGCCGTTTTCACCCGGATAGTTGATGTACGCGGGGTTATCTTCCAGCCGCTGAGGAAACGTCTGCGGCAATTTGCCAGAAGGATTGACCGCGCCAAACAGCACGTCGGCGATGGCGTTGCCGCACTCCTGGCCGGGATACCACGCCTGGATGATCCCCGCGACCTTGTCGAGCCAGGGCATCGTGACAGGTGAGCCGGTCTGGAGGACGACGACGGTGTTGGGATTGGCCGCAGCCACCTGCTCGATGAGCATGACCTGCTGGCCGGCCAGCTCCATGTCGGGGCGGTCGCGGCCTTCGCTCTCCCAGTCGCCGTTCAGCCCGACGAAGAGCAAAGCAACGTCCGAGCGGGCTGCCAGCGCCGCCGCCTGTTCGAGGGCGTCTTCGGCCAGCGGGGGAAGATGACCCAGGCGAAAGCCGGTGAGCATGGTTACACCCTGGCTGCTATAGTCAACGCGCAGTTCGTATGTCTGCCCGGCCATCATCTCCACCTGGGCTATCGCCTCCGTACTGCCTGCGCCGAAATAGGTGTCGCCCCGCGTCTGGTGTGTCCAGTTGTCAATGACCTCCTGACCATCCACGAAGAAACGGCTTAGTCCGGCGCTGGCCAGGCTAAAATGGTGCGTGCCGCTCTCCTGGGGGGTGAAGGTGGCCGTGAGCCGGGTCGAGAAGGCCTCGCGTCGCACCCCTGGCGCGACATCACTAAACCACATCTGCTCTGCACTGCCGGTCGCGGCCTGATAGACTGGCTCGCCGGAAAGGTCGAGGCTGTTATAGTAGGCGATAGTGAACCCGTGCTCCGTATCGCCTTTCCCGGGCCTGACCAGCGCGGCGTCGAGGCGGGGCAGCATCTTGTGGTTTGTGCAGCCGATCTCATAACCCAACTGCGCCCGGTCGCCCACATGGGCGGCAATGCCATCGTAGGGCGTGACCAGGTAATGGGCGTTGACCTGCGCGCTGCCGCCCATAATCTGCGCGGTCTTGGCGTTGGGACCGATGAGGGCGATGGTGTTGAGTGTGTTTGCATCCAGCGGCAGGATGTTCCCTACATTCTTGAGCAGGACGATGCCCTCGGCGGCGGCGGTCCGGATAAGGGCGCGGTGCTCGGGGCGGTCAACCGATTGCTCGGGCTGCTGCGCCGGACGCTCGAATGCGCCGGAACGCAGGATCAGGCGGAGCACCCGGCGGGCGGCTTCGTCAAGGGCAACCGTGCTGACTTCGCCTGCTTCGACGGCCTCGAGCAATTTTTGGCCGCGCCAGACGGGCGGGCCGGGCATTTCCAGGTCGAGGCCGTGGTTGGCGGCAGCGGCAGTGCTTTTTGCGCCGAACCAGTCGGACATGACGATCCCATCGAAACCCCACTCACCTTTGAGAATATCGGCGAGGAGGGTCCGGTTTTCGCTGGCATAGACGCCGTTGACCTTGTTGTAGGCGGCCATGACGGCCCAGGCTTTCGCCTCTTGCACGGCGGCTTTGAACGGCGGCAGGTAGATTTCGCGCAGGGCGCGCTCGTCCACCTCGGAACTGATGGTGTTGCGCTCGAATTCGGAGTCGTTGCAGACGTAATGCTTGACCGTGGCGCCGACGTTTTGGCGCTGTACGCCGGTGATGTACGCGACGGCCATGCGCGCCGAGAGGTAGGGGTCTTCGGAGTAGCACTCGAAGTTTCGACCATTCAGGGGCGAGCGGTGGATGTTGACAGTCGGCGCCAGGAGCACGTGCGCTCCTTTTGCCTGCGCTTCCTCGCCCAGCGCCTGGCCGACCCGCTCGATCAGAGCCGGATTCCAGGTCGCCGCCAGAGCGATGCCCACCGGGAAGCAAGCCGAGGTTAGATTACCGCCGACGAGACCGCCGCCGCCCCGCGCGCCGTTGGGACCGTCCGTCACCTTGATGGCCGGGATGCCGAGCCGCTCGACAGGCGTCGTGGTCCAGAAGGTCGCTCCGGCGAGCAGCGAGACCTTTTCCGCCAGGGTCATCGCGCGCAGCAGCGCTTCGAGGCGCGCTTCGGGATCGGGTAGACCAGGGTTATTCTCATTGGTTGTCATGTGTTCATCCACGATTTTGTCATTCGGCTTTGTGGTCCGCCATGAATTGCACCCATACAGGTTTTGCCGCGCCCCGCGCGAACCGTCCTACTTCGGCAGCAGAGCGACGGCTTCCAGGATCAGCCGGATACAGGCGTCCGGCCCTAACAAGGCGGTTGGGAACATACTGAACATCAAGGCGGCTTGCGCAACCGTCAGGAAGGCGATCAGGCCCGCCCCGACGCGGCGGATGGGAGCCTGCAGCGCTTCCGGCAGAAGCGCTTCCGGCAGATCGGCGGGGGCGACAACATTGGCTGTAGTCATGGGTTGAGCCCTTCGCTACGAAAACTGTTTTTTTTTACGTGTGGGCGGCAGCACCGCTTACCGCACCTCGAAATCGCCTTCCAGGCCCGCTGCCGAGTTCGGCCCAATCCAGATCTTGAAGGCGCCCGGCTCTACCCTGTAGCGCATATCCGGCCCGATAAAGCCCAGGTGTTGCACCGGTACCTCGAAGCGCACCGTCTGCGCTTCTCCCGGTTGTAGTCTTATGCGCTGGAAGCCCTTGAGTTCTTTGACCGGCCGGGTGACGCTGCCGACCAGGTCCCGCACGTAGAGCTGCACCACCTCGGCGCCAGGCCGCGCGCCGGTGTTCTGGACCACCGCCCTGACGACCAACATGCCACTGGGACCGACGACCGGGGTCTCGACTCGCAGATCGCTATAAGCGAAAGTTGTGTAGCTCAGTCCGTAGCCGAAGGGAAACAGCGGCGAGTTCGGCACATCCAGATATCTGGACTTGAAAGGCTCATCAAATTGAGTTGTGCCGGCGCCGGCCACTGGGCGGCCGGTCGGCTTGTGGGCATAATACACAGGGATCTGCCCCTCGGCGCGCGGGAAGCTGGTCGTCAATCTGCCCGAGGGGTCAACCGCACCGAAGAGGATATCGGCCACCGCTCGTCCGGTACGGATGCCGCCATGCCAGGCCTGCAATACGGCGGGAACATGTTCGGCGATCCAGGGGATGACCAGGGGGCGACCGCTCATCAAGACGACGATCACCGGCGTCCCAGTCGCATGCACCGCTTCCAGCAACGCCGGCTGCCGGCCGGGCAGGCCCAGATGAGCCCTGGAGTGCGCCTCGCCGCTCATCATGGCGCTCTCGCCCAGCACCAGGATGGCCACATCCGCCGCGCGCGCGGCCGCGGCCGCGCCCGCAAAGTCGCCCTCGCCGCCCTCAATCGCGCATCCCTGGATGTGCGTGATTGTCTCGGCCCCCTGCCAGCCAGCCCGCAGCCCCTCGAGCACGGTCTCGACGTCCTCGGCCCGCCCCGTGAAGGACCAGCAACCCAACGGCGCCTCGCGATCGTCGGCAAGCGGACCGATCACTGCCAATCTCCCTCGCTCCGGCGCCAGGGGCAGCAGGCCGCCCTCGTTCTTGAGCAGCACCATGGACTTCTGCGCCGCCTCCAGCGCGGTCGCGCGATGGGTGTCGCGGAGGAGCGCCTGTTCGGCCGTTGCTTCGTCGGCGTAGGGCTGTTCGAAGAGCCCGAGCCTCACTTTCAAGCGCAGAATCCGCCGCACCGCCGCGTTGACCACAGCTTCCTCGACCGCGCCCTCGCGCACCAGCGCGGCCAAATGAGCCCGATAGGCGCTGGACATCATATCCATATCAACGCCGGCCAACACGCTCTGGCGGGCTGCTTCCTTGAGATCCGCTGCGATCCCATGGGGAATCAGCTCGCCGATTGCGTTGTAGTCGCTGAGCACCACCCCGGCGAACTGCCATTCCTCCCGCAGCACCGTGCGTAGCACAAAGGGATTGGCCGAAGCGGGAACGCCGCTGATCTCATTGAAGGCACTCATCACCGTCCCGGCGCCGGCGTCGAAGGCCGCCTTGAACGGCGGCAGATACACTTCGCGCAAGGTGCGCTCTGACAGGTCTACGGTATTGTAATCTCGGCCGGCCTCCGCCGCGCCATAGGCGACAAAATGCTTTGGACAGGCAACCACACGCCGCCTACCGCTGAGCTCACCGGCTTGAAAGCCGCGCACCCGCGCCTGCGCCAACACTGCTCCCAGGCAGGGATCTTCACCTGCGCCTTCGGCGATCCGACCCCAGCGTGGGTCGCGCGCGATATCCACCATCGGGGCAAAGATCCAGGTGGTCCCGTTCGCGGCGGCCTCGTCGGCTGCGATGCGCGCTGCCCGTTCCAGCAGCGCCGGGTCCCACGTGCAAGCCTCGGCGAGGGGGACGGGAAAGATCGTGCGGTAGCCGTGGATCACGTCGTTGCCGACGAGCAGCGGGATGCCGAGGCGCGCTTCCTCGACGGCGATGCGCTGGAGCCGGTTGATCTGCCGGACGTCGGTGATGCCCAAGAGCGACCCAACGTCTCCCGCCCGGATCGCCGGTTCGAGATCCGGCGTCGCCTGCGGAACGACCTGGGTCATCTGCCCGACCTTCTCTGCGAGCGTCATGCGCGTGAGCAGAGCCTCCACTCGCGCCTCGATAGGGTCATTGCTCAGAGCCATGTCGGATTACCTCTGCCAAGCCTGGGGCTAAGCCGCAGGCAGCTTAACTGACAATCAAGCCTACGCCTCTGTGACAACCTCGGTCGCCCTCACCCCCTCCACCGGGGTCGCGCAATACGGGCAGAGGTTCCACGGCAGGTCCATCAGTTTGCCGCAGTGGGCGCAGGGCTTCTTCAATTTGGTGTGGCAGTTTGGGCACACCAGCCAGTCTTCCTGCGCGTGCCGCCCGCAGCCGGGGCAGACCCGCTTGTCCTCGATCTCCTGCAGCAGCGCCTCCTCTTCCAGGCTCTGCTCGTACGTCTCGGCCAGCGTCTTGGGCGGGCGGAGGATGAGGTAGACGACGAGGCCAGGCAGGGTGAGCACGGCCACGACGAGCGCCGCGAGCATCTGCGCGAACAGGTCGCGGCTCCGGGCGCGCATGTCGCGGAACGTCCAGAGGATCAGGCTCAGCCACAGCGCGCTCAAAAACGCGCCGAAGAACGCGGCGATAATCAGAATGTAATCTGACAGGGAATCGAGGTTGATCGTCATGCGGTCTCCATGGAGTGCGGCGGATTATAGCATCAGTGCCAGTTTTCAATTTCCGCTATTTGTTATAAACTGGCTGGCGATGGCCAACACAGAAGACCAACCCCTCGAATACCACCCGCGCATTAAAGAGCTGCCGTCCGGCGACCGGCCGCGCGAACGGCTGGCGGAGGTCGGCGCGAGCGGCTTAAGCAACGCCGAGCTGCTGGCCATCCTTCTGCGCGTGGGCCTGAAGGGGACGAATGTGGTGCGGCTGGCCGAGAACCTGCTGGCGCAGATGGGCGGCCTCCCCGGTTTGCATCGCGCCTCTTACTCCGATTTGTGCGCGATCAAGGGCGTCGGCAAAGCCAAAGCGGCGCAGCTGCAGGCCGCGCTTGAACTTGGGCGGCGCATCGCCATCAGTACGCCCGACGAGCGCGTGGTCATCAAGTCGCCCGCCGACGCCGCCAACCTGCTCATGTACCAGCTCGCGCCGCTCGACCAGGAGTACCTGTTCGTCATCCTGCTCGACACGCGCAACCGGGTGATGGGCCGCCCGCTCGAGGTCTATCACGGCTCGCTCAATACCTCACTCATCCGCATCGGCGAAGTCTTTCGCGAGGCGGTCAAGCAGAACGCCGCCGGGATCATCGTCGCGCACAACCATCCAAGCGGCGACCCCTCGCCCAGCCCCGAAGACGTAGCCGTGACCCGCGCCCTGGTGGAGGCCGGGAAACTCCTCGACGTGGACGTGCTCGACCACCTGGTGATCGGCCACCATCGCTTCGTCTCGCTCAAAGAGCGCGGCCTGGGGTTCTCGTAGTTTCTGCCCGTGACGTTCCCGCCGCTGCCCGACCGACAAGTCATTCTGCTCCCCGCGCGGACGGCCGCCGAGGCCGCGGCCTGGGGCAGCGCGGCCATGGCGTACGCCGCCGCCTTCCCTGACGTGGACTTTGCGCGCGACCCCGAGCAGGTAGACTGGCGCGGCTATCAGCACGTCACTATCGTCCGGCCGGGCTTCTGGCCGGACGACCTGCCGCTCCTCGTCAAGCAAGCCAACCCGGAGGCTGTGCTCGACCTCATCCCGGTGGACACGCCCGAGGCGCTGCAAATTGTCTTCAACGTGCGCGTGTACTACGGCTGGCGCTACGGCCCGCAGACCGAGTTCGATTGGAAGCAGTTGTGGGAACCGGGCGTGGCGCTCGTCGGCCTGCACGGGCGCGCCGACGGCGAGTTAGCGCCGGCCGATTACGCGATTGTAGCCCGGGCGCAGATCGAGGCGGTCAAAATCACCTCGCACGCCACGATGGACACGGTGAAGCGCCTGCGCGCAATCAACCCGGACATGTTCGTTCTCATCCGGCCTTTCGCCGCCTTTACCGACAAGGACCAGCCGCGCCGCATCACGCCCGAACAGTTCGTCCAGTTCACCGAGGACGACGTCGCCCGGTTGTACGACGCTGACCCGACGTTGCGCTACGTCGAAATTCACAACGAGCCGAACGTGCACGTGGAGGGGCTGGGGGCCAGTTGGGGCGACGGCAGAGAGTTTGGGGATTGGTTCCTGCGGGTGATGGAATTGTACCGCCGGCGCTTCCCCGACGGGAAGTTCGGCTTCCCCGGCCTCTCGCCGGGGCCGACCTCGGCCGCCGCCGGCCGCGTCAACTCCGAGCAATTTCTCGACGCGGCGGCCTTCGCCGCCCAGCAGGCCGATTGGGTCGGGCTGCACGCCTACTGGGTGAACGACCGCGAAATGACCGATGGCCGCCTCGGCTTCAACTTCGTCCACTACCGCGAGCGCTTCCCGGAGAAGCTGCTGTTCGTCACCGAGTTCGGCAACCCCAACCAGCCCAAAGCCGTGGTCGCCGGTCAATATGCGCGCTACTACGGCATGTTGCGGCACGTGAACGGGCTAGGCGCGGCGTTCGCCTACATCGTCTCCACGCCCGACCCGATTGAGTCGCCGCGCTGGGCCTGGCGCGACGAGACCGGCGCCGACGCCGGCATCGCGGGCGTCGTGGGGCAGCGGCAGTTCATTCGCTGACCGTATCGCCATCGAAAGGCGCATCATGCCAATTCCATTTCCCAGCCACGAATGGGTCAAAGTGTTTCAGGATAAATTGAACGACAGCCCTGCCTACGCCGAGATCGCCAAACACTGGGAAGGCGACGTGTTGTTCGACATCGAGTACCCGGACCAAAGTCGTAAGTTCCTGTATCTGGACCTGTGGCATGGGAAGTGCCGCGAGGCCTACGAGGTGTCGCCGGGGCAGGAACAGAAAGCCGCCTTCGTCCTGAGCGCCCCGTTGGCGAACTTCGTCAAGGTCCTCAGGGGTGAACTCGACCCAATGCAGGCCATGGTCACCGGCAGGCTCAAAGTCAGGGGCAACATGATTGTCATGATGAAAAACGTTCCCACTGTGCTCGAGTTTGTGCGCGTCGCCAAAAGCGTCGAGTCGGAATTCCTCATGTGACAAGCGAGGCGCAGCCTGTGAAGCGGTGGACGACCGCAGCGCCCGACGGCTGTCACCAGGCATACCACGATGACCGGCTATCAGGGCAAACTCCTTAAGGTTGATCTCACGACGGGCCGCAGCGAGAGTCAGGCGCTTGACCCAGACCGGCTGCGCGGCTACCTGGGCGGCTCGGCGCTGGCGGCCGTGCTGCTCTACCCTTACCTCACGCGCGATCTCGACCCGCTTGGCCCGGACAACCCGCTGCTCATCCTGAACGGCCCGCTCTCGGGCCTCGCCGGGCCGGCCACGGGGCGGTTCACAGTGTGCGCCAAATCCCCCGCCACCGGCTTGTGGGGCGAATCCAACTGCGGCGGTTTCTTCGGCCCGGAACTGCGCTTTGCCGGTTACGACGGCCTGCTCATCACTGGCCGCGCTTCCCAACCCGTGTACTTGTGGATTCATCACGACCACGTCGAAATTCGCCCGGCCGGGCATCTCTGGGGCCGGGCCGACACCTACGCCACCCAGGAAAGGCTCAAGGCGGAAGTTGGCGAAAGACTGGCGCGCGTGCTGTGCATCGGCGTGGCGGGCGAGCAGCGCATCCCCTACGCGCTCTTGTTGTGCGACCATGGCCGCGTGGCCGGGCGCACCGGCCTGGGCGCGGTGATGGGCAGCAAAAATCTTAAAGCCGTCGTCGTGCGCGGGACTCGGAAAATCCCTGTGGCGCGCGAGGCGGAATTCGCCCGGCTGCGTTCGGCGGCCAATCTCCAACTGCGCGGCGAGAACGTCACCTCGATCCTGCGCGAGACCGGCTCGGCCGGCGGGGCCGATTATTTTGATTACCTGGGCGAGATGCCCAAGCGCTATTTCACCGCTGGCGTGTTCGAGGGCGCAGCCAAGACCTCGGGCGCAGTGATGGCCGAGACAGTGCTCAGCGGTGTGAGCGCCTGCCATGCCTGCGTGATCGCCTGCGGGCGCGTGGTGACGCTCCCCGGCGAGCGGCCCGGCAAAGGCCCGGAGTATGAGACGATCGTGGGCTTCGGCCCGCAGCTGCTCGTGGACGACCTGGCCGTGATCACGCGCCTGGGGCGGCTGTGCGACGCCTACGGGCTTGACTCGATCAGTATGTCGGGCGTGGTCGGCCTGGCTTACCTGTTGTATGCGGAGGGACGGCTGAGCGCGGCTGAGGCGGGCGGGGCGTTGAATTGGGGCGACCCGGCGGGGGCGGAGCGGCTCATTCATCTGGCCGTTCGCCGCGAGGGATTGGGTGAGGTTCTCGCCCAGGGCGCGCGGGCGCTGGGCCGCCGCTACGGCGCGGAGGAACTCGCCGTGCAGGTCAACAATCTCGAAGCGCCCTATCACGACCCGCGCGGCGCTTCGGGCATGGCGCTGGTCTATGCCACCTCGCCGCGCGGCGCGTGCCACAATCAAAGCGACTATTTCCTGATAGACATCCTGCACGATGCGCACGAGGAGCGCGGCGACAGGCTGTTCGATCGTCACGCCGGAGCGGAAAAGGCGGCTTCCGTCGCCCATCACCAGGATTGGCGAACCGTGCACAACGCGCTGGTGCTGTGTTTTTTCGCCTTTGTTCACGGGACGGCCCTTCTGGAGCTCGTCAACGCCGCTACCGGCTTTGACTATACGATGGAGGGCCTGCGGCAGGTGGGCGAACGAGCGTGGAATCTCAAGCGGGCGATCAACCATCGCCTGGGCCTGACGCGCGCGAACGACCGGCTGCCCAAACTGCTCTTGCAACCGTACGCCGACGGCGGCGCGGCGGGGTTCGCGCCGGACTTGCCGGCGATGCTCTCGGCTTACTATGCCGCGCGGGGGTGGGACGAGGCGACGGGCAAGCCCACGCGCGAAACTTTGCGGCGGCTGGACCTGGCTTCGGTCGCCGACGATTTATGGACTTGATCCTCGTCACCGGCGCGACCGGCTTCCTCGGCCACAACCTCGTGACGTTTCTCGTCTCGTCCGGCTACCCCGTGCGGGCGCTCGTCCGCCCGGCGAGCCGCTGGCAGTATCTACGTGATTTGGGCGTGGAGCTGGCCTGGGGTGACGTGACCGACGCCGAGTCAGTGCGGCGCGCGGCGGAAGGCTGCCGGTACGTCGTGCACGGCGCGGGCCTCTTCCGCTTTTGGGGCGACCCGCAGGCTTTCGAGCGCGTCAACGTGCAGGGCACGGCCAACGTCATGGAGGCCGCCCGGCGCGGCAACGTCGAAAAGGCGGTGCACGTCTCGACGGTTGCCGTCGTCGGGCACCCGCCCCCGGGCGCGCTGATTGACGAGGCCACGCCGCTTCACCCGGCGGACGCCTATCAGCGCAGCAAGCGGGACGGCGAAAACATCGTGCGAATGTACCACGCCAGCACGCGCCTGCCGGTCGTCATCCTGCGCCCCGGCGCGTTCTACGGCCCGTGGGGACACTATGCGTTCAACCGCCTGTTCTTCGAAGATCCCCTCAAGAGCCTGCGGATTCAGGTGCACTGGGGCCGGCGTTATACTTTTCCGGTGTTTGTCCCCGATGTGGCGCGCGCGATCCTCGCCGCTCTGCGGAAGGGTCGGCCCGGCGAGACCTACAATGTCTCCGGGGAATCGCTCACCCACCGCGAGGCGAATGCGATCATCAGCCGTCTGGCCGGGATGGCGCCCTGGCGGTTGAACGTGCCGGCCGGGCTGATGGTGGCCCTCGCCGGCGCGTGGACCCGGCTGGCCGAGCGCACCGGGCGCGAACCCTATTACCCGATCAGCCTGGCCGGCTACGTCTTTAACGACTGGCGCGTGTCGAGCGCCAAAGCCCAGGCCGAACTCGGCTTCGTCGCCACGCCGTTTGAAGAGGGCGCGCGCCAGACGCTCGAATGGTATTGGAGCATTGGGATGTTTCGCCGTCCAGGACATTCGCTATGCCTAAAATCGTCACCGTTGCCCAAATGAAAGCCATCGAGGCCGCCGCCGACCAGGCCGGCGTGACTTACGCGATGATGATGGAGAACGCCGGGAGGGCCGTCGCCGAGGCTGTGCTGGCGCGCCTGGCCAATCCGGCGGAGCACAAGGTTGTCGTCCTGTGCGGGTCGGGGAACAACGGCGGGGATGGGCTGGTGGCTGCGTACCACCTGGCCGACGCGGGCGCGGCGGTCTCCATCTATTGCGCAAAACCCCTCGACGAGAACGATCCTAACCTTCAGCGCGTCCGCCAGAAAGGCTTGCTCGTCGTGGACGCCGAGAATGACCAGCGCTGGCGCGTGCTCAAGAATCTCATGAGCGGCGTGACGGTGCTGATTGACGCGGTGTTCGGGACGGGCGTTCGCCTGCCACTTAAAGGCAAGCCCGCCGAGATGCTCAAGCAGGCAAAGGGTTTTCTCGAAGAGCGTGCGACGCAGCCGCTGCGCGTGGCGGTGGACTGCCCCTCCGGGTTGAATTGCAACACGGGCGAACTCGACCCGGCCGCGCCCGCGGCGGACGCGACGGTGACGATGATCGCGGCGAAGCCCGACCAGTTCGTCTTCCCGGCGGCGG
>DAOTXG010000591.1:0-4340 GCA_034435515.1 Anaerolineales bacterium | reverse complement strand
TCTCCCTCTGGTTTGCGGGGTACTCCATCGACCAGAACACCGCGTTGGTGGACGCCGCCGCGCAGGTCACGGAAAGCGACGAAACCAATAACAGCCGTTCTGAATACCTGCCTGTCCCCACCCTGCCGCCTACCTGCACGCCGACCTCCACCGCGACGCCCACGTCTACTCCATCGCCGCCGAAGACACAGACGCCCACCAGGACGCCGACTCACACTTCCACCACCACGCCTACATCTACCCCCACGCCGACGAAGACACAGACGCCCACGCCCACCAGGACGCCAACTCACACTTCCACGCCGAGCCAGACGCCGACTCACACTTCCACCACCACGCCCACGTCTACCCCCACGCCGACGAAGACACAGACGCCCACGCCGACCGGGACACTCACTCCTACGCTCACGCCTACACCAACCTCTACGCCGACAATCACTGCGACTGCCACGCCTATTCAAACAGTCATCCCGCCAGGGACTGGGGGAACGATTACGATGACGACGACGATCACCACTACCGTGCTTGTGCCGCCGGGGGCTTCCTCTCAACCGCTCACTTTCACCGTTGGGCTTACCGCCTCTCAGCCCATTTCTTCGGCGTTCGGTTTTGTGGGGCAGACCTTCTTTATCGAAGCGCACGCAGGCGATGGCGGTTCAGTGGTGGAATTCGCTCATCCGCTGACCATTACCATTCGCTACACTGACGCCGACGTCGTCGGGTTGGACGAGAGCACATTGACGCTGAATTACTGGGAGGTGAACGCGCGGGAATGGGAACCCGTTCCCACAATCGTCTATCCTGACACGAACACGCTGGTCGCTCGAGTGGAGCACCTGACTACCTTCGCCGTCATCGGGCAGAAGCAGTATTGGCTCTATCTGCCGTTGGTGCGGCGTTGAAGCGCTGCTTCGGGTTAGCGGGAGTGACCGCGAGCGGCGATCCCGGCGCGCGCCAAAGGATCGGCTCAGGACTATTGGGATGGGCCGCTGGCGTTCTCGTTTTGCTGAGTCCCTTCTCGGTTTATTGGCCGCTTGGACGGTCTGCCGCGTCGGATGTCTTAGAAATCTATGTTGCGCCCGCCTTCTACCTCTCGGATATCGGCGTCGGGGCAGTATGGCTGGCTGCTCTCCTCGGAGGGAATTTTACGTTGTGGGGGGTACGCCGCCACTCGGCGAGGTTGACCATCCCCCTTGTGATCCTGGTCGGCCTCGCTGTATTAACCACGCCCACCGCCCTATCGCCAACACTGGCGGGTTACACGGTCGTGCGCTGGATCCTGGCCCTCGGCGTTTATCTGGCGCTTGCGCGGGGGACAGCGGTCGTGGAGTCGGTAATGGCAGTGTTGTTCATTGGCTTAGGCTTTCACGCCCTCATTGGCCTGGGCCAGATCCTGAAACAAGGGCCGCTGGGATTGCCCGGTGAACTCGCGCTCGAACCGGCCCGCTCTGGGGCAGCCGTCATCGTCGTCGGCGGGGTGCGCTGGCTCCGCGCCTATGGTTTGACCTTTCATCCCAATGTCTTGGGCGGCTATCTGACCATTGGCCTGCTCACGGGGTTGCCACGGCTTCGTCAATGGCGTTGGCGCTTATGGTGGTGGGTGCTGTGGCTGGGGCTTCTCCTCAGTTTCTCGCGCGCGGCCTGGTTATCTACAGCGCTGGCTCTGGGCCTGGCCGCCAGCTGGCTCTGGCGTCAACCGGCCTGGCGCCGTCCCCTGGGAATCACCTTGATCGGGGCGCTGGTTTTGGCGCTCGTCGTCGCCGCGCTCCTGGTCGCACAAATTCAGACACGTCTCCGACCTTTGGGGACGCCCTCGGAATTCCGCTCTCTGAGTGAGCGTGGGCTGCTTATTGGCGTCGCCATTGATCAGATTGTCCACCAGCCCTGGATCGGCGTTGGCGCGGGAAATTTCCCGTTAGCCGTGCTGTCCGCCAATGCGCCGGTTACGCCTCAGCCCGTGCATAACGTTCCACTGTTGTTAATGGCAGAGGTCGGCCTCCTGGGTGGGGGGGTGTGGCTCTGGCTGTGGCTCGCGCCGGAACTGGCTTTAGCACGATTCGGGCGCAACCTCACCCCCTGGCTCTTGGCCCTGATCTATGCCTGGTTGGCCTGGGGTGTCATTGGCTTGTGGGATAGTTACCCCTGGGCTTTGGAAACAGGCCGTTTGCTCAGCGTCACCCTGCTTGGGCTGATAAGCCAGACTCGGGCGGACAGATTATAATGCCTGAACGACAAGGATCTCTGTTGAAGCGCTGTGTTTCCGCCCGTAGAAGCCTTGCCCGCTTCTACGGTTTTGTTATCGTCTGCCTGCTGGCCGCGCTGGCTTGTTCCCGCGGGGATGGGCCGCTCGACTATAGCCACATCACGCCTATTGCCGGATCAGGGCCGGGGGCGGTGGGGGCCGGGAGCGGGCCGGTTCACGCGCCGCCGGCGACGGCGACGCTCGTCCCGGCCTCCCCGCCGGTCGCCGGTCTGCCCCCGGCCACGCCGCGCCCGACGCTGGATGTTTCCCTTTCACCTACGCCGGACCATACGCGCCCCTCGCCGCTCGACCGGCAGACAGTCGAACACTATACTATTCAGCGCGGTGATACGCTCACTCAGATCGGCGAACGTTTTGGCGTTACGGCGGCGCAAATTGCGGCCGCCAATGGCCTCCAGGTTGCCGACACGCTGTTCACCGGGCAGGTGCTCCTCATCCCCTTGCCGGAGGGCCAGCCGGTTGGCCCGGCCTTGAAAATCCTGCCTGATAGCGAATTTGTCTACGGCCCGAGCGCAGTTGGCTTCAACCTGGACGGCTTTATTCAATTACGGCGAGGTTATCTCGCCCATTACTCGGAAGAGGTCCCTAATGCCTATCTGGATGGCTCGCCCGGCGCGACTACGTTGACGGGCGGAGAAATTGTCCGTTTCGTCGCGCAGCACTACTCGCTTAACCCGCAGGTGCTGTTGGCTGTGTTGGAATATCAGGCGGGCTGGGTGACGAATCCGGCGCCGGATGACAACACGCGCGTTTATCCTCTGCGGCGGGTGGAGGCGGGGCGCGAGGGGCTTTACCGGCAGCTCACGTGGGCCGCGAATGAGCTGAACTTCGGTTATTACGCCTGGCGCGCTGGGGCGCTCGTCTCGTTGAGTTTCCCCGACGGTTCAATTAAAATCGTCGCACCCGGCTTGAATGCCGGCACGGTCGGCTTGCAGCGCTACTTCTCCAGGGTGCTTAACCCGGAGGACTGGACCCGCACTCTCGCCGAAAGCGGCGATGGTTTTGTCAAAATCTACGCGGCGCTGTTTGGCCCTTCGGCCTTTGCCAGGGCGTGGGAGCCGCTCGTCCCGCCGGATTTGCTTCAGCCTGAACTGCAATTGCCTTTCGCGAATGACAAGGTCTGGGCGTTCACCGGGGGGCCGCACGGCGCGTGGGCAGCCGGGTCGGCCTGGGCCGCGCTCGACTTCGCCCCGCCGGCCGAGGCCGAGGGGTGCATCCAATCTGATGAATGGGTGGTCGCCGCCGCGCCAGGCTTGATCGTCCGTTCGGAGTACGGGGCGGTGATTGAAGACCTCGACGGCGACGGATACGAAGAGACGGGCTGGGTGTTATTCTATATGCACCTCGAAGCGCGGGATCGTGTGGCCGTGGGCGCCCGCGTGGTCGCGGGCGAGAGGCTTGGTCATCCTTCGTGCGAGGGCGGCGTTGCGAATGGCACTCACGTCCATCTCGCGCGCAAATATAACGGCGAGTGGATTGCGGCTGATGGCCCGCTCCCCTTCATCCTCGACGGCTGGGTCTCGGCGGGGCTGGGGAGAGAATATGACGGCAAACTCGTCAAAGGTAAAATCGAGATTGAGGCCTGTGATTGCCGGGCCGAAGGCAACGAGATTTCGCGGCCATGAACCCGCGCAAGCCTTACAACCCGAGGCGCAAAGTCCCCGGCCTGCAAATGCCGGGCCGCGCTCAGGATGCGATGCGCAAAACCCCCTGGCCGCCCCTCTGGATGGCCTTGCCGCTGTTAGCTGTGATCGGTCTGGCGGTGTGGCGCGCAGAACGGTCGCGAAGCACCCCCTGGGGGCAGAACGCGGTCCCCACCCCGACGCCCCTCGCCGTAGTAACTGCTTCTGCGTCAGTCGTTACCCCGCTGACGACGGCGCCCTCCGCCGCGCCGACAATCAACTTTTTCCCCACGGCCGCGCCCACCCCGACGGCCGCGCAGCATCCCCTGGGGGCGATCACCACCCCGGCGCCCGCGCAGGTCTACGAGACCCAGCCAGGCGATACGCTTCCCGCGTTGGCAGTGCGGTTTGGAGTCAACCCGGCCGATATCAGCGCGCCGCTGGGATTGCAGGGG
>DAOTXG010000590.1:0-5827 GCA_034435515.1 Anaerolineales bacterium | reverse complement strand
GTCGGCGCATCCCATTCGGCTGGAGTAAGGCCAGCCAACAGGCTCAGCAGTTCGTCTAATATCTCCGGAAAGAGCTCGGCCACAATAACCGGTTGAGGCGGCGGCAAAGCGATGGGCTGTTTCATCACGTTCGAGGTTGCATCGTTTGAAGCCGGGCTTTCATTTCTCTTTATTGACTTCAATTTCGCGCAGCCAGAGGAAAAGCGGCAAACCCAGAGATACACCGACGGCTAAATTAGCGACGATGCCCAGCCACCAAAGCGGGATGCGGCGTCTGCGGGTTTCGTGATAGATAAACACCCAGAGCACCAACGAGGAGACGACGACATCGGCGGCAAAGAACGCCGAGATTTGATTGGCAAACAACTGGCTTACAAATAACGGGAGGTTCAGCCCATTGGACAACACAAATGGGACAAAGAAGTAGTAGGGCAGAACTAAACCGAGAACACAGAGAAGCGCGTAAACTATTTTCACCAGGGGCGTGATCATGTCCATACTCAGGGCAGGCGTAAAGCCCGCCCTACTTCCCCGCCTGTATTGTCTCAATCAACTTCCTGAAGTCGGGGTCCTCCGGCGCGCGGCGCGCGCCTTCTTCCAACACGCGCAGGGCTTTGGGGTAGCGGCCCAGCCGCGCCAGCGCGACGCCCGCGTCTTTGTAAAAGCGCGCCTCCGAAGGCTTGAGCGCAAGGGCCTTTTGAAAGTGTATGGCGGCCAGCGTCCACTGGCCCCGGCGGCGGTAAGTCTGCCCGGCCTGGTACATGCCCAGTCCGCCGTGCGCGTCCTTGTCGAGCCGGACCAACAGGCGCACACGCACCCGCCGGCGGCTCCACAACGCCAGCGCGGCGACGGCGAGCGTGAACAGCGCCAGGATGAGGTTGATCGTAGCCGCCACAAAGCCCAGGTAATTTACTCGCGGCCCGACGACAGCCCAGGCCGCGTCGAGCAGCGCCACGCCGAGCGCAGCGGGGTACGCCGCGTCCATATCCGTGTAGAGCATGAGGAAGAGGATGATCAGCAGGAAATCGCGCGCAAACGCCGCGCCGAAGGGAACGGCCACGCCGGTTTTCGCCCAGCCCCCAAAGTCCCCGAAGAACGCTGTTACTATCTCAAACTGGCTAAGTCGGGTGACGAGCGAGAGATCGTAGCCCTGCGCGAGGCCGGCGGCCAACACCGCGCCGAGAATTTGCAAGATGCCGAACTGCAAATTGAAGCCGGTCAGAATCACCAGGCTGTTCTGAAAGCCTTTGCCCTGCCACGCGCCCGGCGCAAGCAGACTGCGCCCGCAGTGCGGGCAGGCCGCGTCGGCTGCCTGGGTGGGCCGGCCGCAGTAGGCGCATTGGTAGGGATCGTCGTCGGGGTCGGCGTAGGAGGGAAGGGGCGCAGGAGGCGGCGGGGCAAGGGAGGGCGGGGCGGGAGGAGGTGGCTGGGCTAATCCCAGTTGCTTCTGGAGCGTTTGCAGCTGAGTCTGGGCTGGGGCGTTATGGGGGTTGATGGCCAGCGCGTTTTCGAGCGCGACGAGCTTGTCGTGTGGGTCGTCCACGGCGACGCTCAGCCACAGCCAGGCAGGTTCGACGCGTTCGTCGGCCTCGACGACCCGGAGGAGCAGTTCACGCCCGCGCGCCCGGTCGCCTTGCCGGATGGCGGCGATGCCCTCTTTGAGCAATCGTTGAATCTCGGCGGCGTCCATCGGGTTTGATTATACTCTCAACCTCACCCCCACCCAATGGTATAATCCCTTTACCACAACTTTCGTACATCGTTCGCGGGGAGGCTGCGCCTCCCCGGCCTTCCGATTGAATTTACGGGCCTGGCAATCCTGGAGACGTTCCACCGGAACGTCTCTACACCGTGAAGGCAATGGAAAAACGCTATGGCAAGGAGCGGTCAAAATGTCTGGTCATTCAAAATGGAAGACGATTAAGCACCAAAAAGGGGTGGCCGATGCCCGCAAAGGGCAGCTCTTCACGCGGCTGGCCCGCGAAATCACCCTGGCGGCGCGGGAAGGCGGAGGCAATCCCGAGGCGAATGTCCGGCTCCGGCTGGCTGTGGAGAAGGCGCGCGCCAATTCCATGCCCAAAGACAATATCGAGCGCGCCATCAAGCGCGGCACCGGCGAGGACAAAGAAGGCGCGGCGTTTGAGAGCCTGATGTACGAGGGCTACGGGCCGCACGGGGCGGGGCTGCTATTTCAGGTCGTTACCGACAATAAGAACCGCTCGGTCGCGGAAATCCGCCGGATAATCACGCGCGCGGGCGGCAGCATGGCCGAGGCGGGCGCGGTCTCGTGGCAGTTCACGCGCAAGGCTTACATCAGCCTCCCGGCCGAGGGCAACGACCCGGAGAAGGTCTTCGAGATCGCGGTCGAGGCCGGGGCCGACGACGTGCTGCCCGGCGAGACGGACATCGAAATCTTCGCCCCGGCGGAGTCCTTCCACGCGGTCGTGCAGGCGCTGGAGAAGGCGGGCTTCAAGCCCAAAGAGTCCGAACTGCGTATGGAGCCGAACCAGAAACTCGAACTCGACCCCGACGCCACCGTGCAGGTGATGAAGCTCATCGAGCAGATCGAAGAACTCGACGACGTGCAGAACGTCTACACGAACGTGGAATTCACGGATGCGGCGCTGGCGGTGATGGCCGCGGCGTAGAACGTATTCCGTATTGCGTATTGCGTAGACAGCTTACGGAATACGCAATACGGAATACGCAATACGGACCATGCTCGTCCTCGGCATTGACCCCGGAACCGCGACCACCGGCTACGGCCTGGTGCGAGAGGCCGAGACCGGGCCAGCGATGGTGGCCTACGGGGTGATCACAACCCCGGCGGGCGCGCCGATGCCTGAGCGTTTGCTTGCCCTTCACCGTGGACTGCAGCAGATTATCGCTCTCCACAACCCCGACACGGGCGCTGTGGAGAAGTTATTTTTTCAACGGAACGTGACGACGGCGATGACGGTGGGGCAGGCGCGGGGGGTGGCGCTGCTGGCGCTGGCCGAGGCCGGGATCGGCGTGGGCGAATATACGCCGCGCGACGTGAAGCAGGCCGTGGCCGGCTATGGCGGCGCGGACAAGCCGCAAATCCAGCAGATGGTGCGCGCCATCCTCAACTTGCCCGAAATCCCGCGCCCCGACGACGCGGCGGACGCGCTGGCGGTGGCGATTTGTCATCTGCACTCGTTGAAAATGAAATCGCTAACAGGATAGATACGCAACACGCATCACGTCCCAAAGGGACTGGCCTGAAGGCCGTTCGCGATCTTTCGTAGTACGTATTGCGTATTGCGTCAATAGCCTCATGATTGCCTCTCTCCGCGGCGCAGTCCTCCAGATCCACGCCGACTCCCTCGTCGTCGAGGCGGGCGGGGTGGGCTACCGGGTTTTCGTCCCGGCTTCCGTGTTCGACAATGTAGATGGGGTGGGGCGAAACATTTTTCTGCACACGCACCACATCTTCCGCGAAGACGGGCAGGCGCTCTACGGCTTTGCCTCCGAGGAACAGCGGGCGCTGTTTGAACTCCTGCTCACCGTGCAGGGGGTGGGGCCGAAACTCGCGCTGGCGGTGCTCTCGACGCTCTCGCTGGACGTGCTGCGGAACGCGGTGGCGCAAGAACAGCCGGAGGTCATCAGCCGGGTGAGAGGGGTGGGCCGCAAGACGGCAGAGAAGATCGTCTTCACACTCAAGGACAGGCTTGGCCCGGCGTATGGGCTGGAGACTATCGCGCGCGTCAGCGACGTCGACACCGAGGTGATCGCCGCGCTGACGGCGCTGGGCTACAGCGTGGTCGAGGCGCAGGCGGCGGTGCAGTCCATCCCCCAGGGCGAGGGGAAGACGGTCGAAGATCGAGTGCGGCTGGCGCTGGGCTATTTCGCGACGCCTTGATTTAGAACGCTGACGCCTGCACTTGCGCGCAGGTGCACGTGTGACGCTGAAAGAACGGATATTCGCTGATTCTTTTGTGAGAAATATCAGCGACAATCAGCGCGCTTTGCAGTCAGCGTTTTCAGCGTTCCTCACTCAACAGGGGCCTCAGGAGAATTAGATGCTCACAGACTCAAAGATCGCTTTTGTCGGCGCGGGCGCGATGGCCGAGGCGATGATCCAGGGCTTGTTGAATAAGGGCATTGCTCAGAAGCAGAACATCATCGCCGCGGGGCCGCGTGAGGAGCGGGGACAGGTGCTGCAGGACAAATTCGGAATCGGCGCGACCACGGATAACGCGCGGGCGGCGCGAGAGGCGGAGGTGGTCGTCCTGTCGGTCAAGCCGCAGGTGCTGCCGGGCGTCCTGCCCTTGCTCAAGGGCAAGATCAAGCCCGAGGCGCTGGTGTTGTCCATCGTCGCCGGGGCGCGCATTGACAAGATCATCACCGGGTTGAGTCACAGCAGCGTCGTCCGCTCCATGCCGAACACCCCGGCGCAGATCGGCGAGGGCATCACCGTCTGGATCGCCGCGCCCGGCTGCACGGAGGCGCAGCGCGAGCAGGCGCGCATGCTGCTCGGCGCGCTGGGCGACGAGGTGGAGGCCGAGGACGAAGACCAGTTGGACATGGCGACGGCGCTCTCCGGGACCGGCCCGGCCTACGTGTTTTTGTTTATGGAAGCGTTAGTGGATGCGGGCGTGCATCTCGGCTTCTCGCGCCGTGTGGCCGAGCAACTGGTGACGCACACGGTGAAAGGCTCAGTGGATTTTTATATGCACTCGCCCAGCCACATGGCGCGCCTGCGCAACCAGGTCACCTCGCCCGGCGGCACGACGGCGGAGGCGTTGTACTATTTGGAGAAGGCGGGATTTCGCACCGCGATTTCGCGCGCCGTATGGGCGGCCTACGAGCGCAGCGCGGCGCTGGGAAGCGGGAGGAAGAGGGGGCAGAGGCCGGATGGGGAGAAGTGACTATATCATGTCTGCCAAACCTGAAACCGTCCGCCGATTGACGCATCAACCGGATCCTATCCTGGCCCGGATGGAAAGCATCTTTTTCCCGAACGGACTGACGCTGGAAGATCGTGTTCGGATGGGGGTGCGGGCGGCGAAGTTGGAGATGGAACCGCAGTGGGTTGAGATTTTGCGTCAGTTGCCGCCAGGCGTGAAATTGTATCAGGCATTTGCCCTCTGGCGCATGGCGCGGGATATGCTTTATTCTCAAGGCATTCGGCGTGGCTTGTCTCCGGAAGAGGCCATGCGCGACGCTGCACGCCGGCTGCTGGAAACCAAGAACGAAATATGAGACCGCCGGATCCTGAGGACCAAAGCGCCTTTGTGAGTCGCCTCGTGGCTCTGCTGGAGCAACTGGGCATTCACTACGCGATTGGCGGTTCTGTCGCTGCAATGGTATATAGCGAGCACCGTTTGACGGTGGACGTCGACATCGCCGTCATTGCCGAAGCCGAGGAACTGGCTCGGTTGGTTGACGCCGTGAATGCTTGGCAAATTTACATCGCACCGTTGGAGGCAATTTTGGAGGAGGATATTCCTCATGGTCTCCCCTTCAATATTTATGATGGCGCGGCTGGAACAAAAGCAGACGTGTTTGTAGTGCGCCCAACCGGATTGTCCGGCTCGGCGATGAATCGCCGACGGCGTGTCAAAGACAAGCAGAGCAGCCTGGAAGCGTGGTTCCTCGCTCCGGAAGACGTCATTCTTTACAAATTGGATTACTTCCGCCAGAGTGAAGGCATCTCGCAGAAGCACCCCAAAGATATCGCCAAAATGCTGGCCGTTGTTGGAGACCAACTGGATTTGGCCTATATTGAGAAATGGGCGGCAGAGATTGGAGTTGCTGACCTGTGGCTGGCGCTCTGGGACGAATTTCAGAAGAAGTAGTCCAA
>DAOTXG010000589.1:0-4508 GCA_034435515.1 Anaerolineales bacterium | reverse complement strand
CACCATAGCGGCCAGAAACGGGTACACTGGTAGGGGCCCGGAATCTGGAATCGTCTCACCGGTAACCGGGATCAGCCCCGGGTTCTCGGCCGGCGTCGCCGAGGCAACGGTTGTGGGCGTGGGGGAGGGAAGCCCACTGGTCGTCGTCGAGATGACTTCATCGCCCGGCGTCGCTTCCTGTTCGAACTGCGCTGTATCCGTTGTATCATCGGAAGGCTCTGCGGGCAAGTCGCCTGGCTCAATCGTCGGTAGCGCGGTTGCCGTCGGCTGGCGGAGCGCCGTGCGCGATGCCGGCGTTAACCCCGCGGCTGGCAACTCCGTCGGCGCCGGGATCGGCGAGCTGACCGGTTCCACCACCTGCGTCGGTTCGGCAGACACCTCCTCCTCCTCGATGACTGTCACTGAAGATGTCGGCGTCGCAGGCGGCAGTGAGGTCGCCGTTGGCAGGGGCGTGTTCGTCGGGACAAGCGTTGGCAGCGCCGTCGGCGTGCTGGTTGGGCCCGCGGCGGGTGTGGTCGCCGTTGGCAGGGGCGTGTTCGTCGGGGCGAGCGTAGGCAGCGTCGTCAGCGTGTTGGTCGGGAGCGGCGTCGCCGTCGGCGAGGGCGTGTTGGTCGGCAAGGCGGTCGGGACGGGCGTGTTCGTCGGGACGAGCGTAGGCCGCGCCGTGGGCGTGTTGGTCGGCAGCGGCGTCGCCGTGGGCAGGGGGGTGTTCGTCGGAACGAGTGTGGGCAGCGTCGTGGGCGTGTTGGTCGGCAGCGGCGTCGCCGTCGGCAGGGGGGTGTTCGTCGGTACGAGTGTAGGCAGCGCCGTAGGCGTGTTGGTCGGCAGCGGCGTCGCCGTGGGCAGGGGGGTATTTGTCGGCAAGGGCGTTGGCGCAGGCGTATCTGTTGGAACCTCGGTTGGGGCTTCCGTTGGCGTCGGCGCCACGAGGACCGTCACCAGTTTTCCAGGTGGGTTATATTGCCTCTGATTTGCATCCAGGCCGTGAACTTCAATCCAGAACATCCCATAGTCGTCGTTCGACGTCGCGAACGCTTCAGCGCAAACGTCGCCGTCCACGCTAACGTAGGTGGTCGCGTCACTGTACCACCAGGGATCGCGCGACGTGTCGCCGTACGGCTGAATTTTGTAAGTGAACGGGGTGCCGGCCGTCAAATTGCCGCCCACCACCAGGATGACCTGGCCGGCTGCGGCCTCAGTCGTCAACGTTGGCGCGTCGCACGAACCAGTCGCCAGATCGAACCAGGCCCCGGCATCGGCGGCGGCGGGACGAACTAAGGCCGCGCTCCACGTCAAGGCTAGCAGACAGGCTGCGAGCAGGAGTCTGGCGAGTGGTCTGTGACTTTTCTGGTCGTCCAGGATAAGAACAAAATAATTATTCATCTCAACGTTATCGCCAGCTGACAACGACCACGACAAGTCTTGAAAATTGGCGATGGGGACTGGGCCTCGCGCCAGTCACTCACAACTCAATAAGGACGATTTCATCCTATCATAACTACCCTCCTACTTGACTTACACTATCCTGACATGGACTAGGCCACTTTTCCTAATTGAGGGAAAAATAACAATTATGTAAATGGTGCGCCCGCCCTATGAGAGTAAGTCGCGCTCAGAAATCCAGTTTCTCTTGTAACATGGACCTGGTTCGGCAACTGTCTAGCCGTTCGGTGTGCACGCAAACGTTGTCAGGCGGCCCCGTTCTGCCACAGTTGCACTGCGGCCAGGCCGCTGTCAGCAGTGCAACTGCTGACAAACTTCGCGTGCACACGCCGTTCGCCGCCGATAGCGATAGTTGCGGTGGCTGCCTGACTTCTAACAGGATTCATACTATGAATGTTGGCGTTTTGGGGGTAAGATACTGACAATCGGCAGAGGATAAAGCAGTCGCCCCCGGGGGAGGGGCACGTGAAACACCTAACCGTTCCCATCACTTACAGCACCTCTATAGCTTTCGTCCGACCGCTCCTGGCGGGCCTGCTCGTTGCGTCTCGGCTGGCCCGGTCCAGCGCCGCCTCACTATCGCCAGGCCCTCCCGTTGGCGACGCGCTTTCAGGCCGGCTGCGTTTTGATGGCGCGCCCGGCATTGTTTCCCCTCGTCCCGCGTTTATCCAACTGAATACCCCAGGCGTGATCGTCAATCAGGTTTGACCAGTCAGGAGGAACCCCATGAAGGCCCGTTCATTCGTCCATCTGGTAATCGTCGTCACGCTGTTGTTGTCCACCGCCGGCCTGCCGGGGGCCTGGCAATCTGCGCAGGCTTCCCCGGCCGGGCTGTCTCCCCAGCCAGGCCAGGCGCTCACCAGCCACGACCCGGTGCTGACTTTCGAAGGCCTGGACCGCGTTACAGCTAATCCGAACCCTGTTCCGCCGCCGCTTTTTACATTTGACGCTGAGAACAGGGTGCCTGACGTCAGCGGCGATGTGGGCCACACCCGTTACATTCAGGCTGTTAACAGGTCTCTTGCCATTTATAGTAAGGGTGGAGGCTTTGCTCTTGATCCTTTAGGCTTTCCGATTGCTCCCAGCACTTTTGATGATTTCTGGATCAGC
Source organism: Anaerolineales bacterium (assembly GCA_034435515.1). GTDB lineage: Bacteria > Chloroflexota > Anaerolineae > Anaerolineales > UBA6663 > DATDRS01. Next base: position 1,955 of record DAOTXG010000589.1, on the reverse strand, counting down.
GCAACTACTCTTGCGGTTCCCCCCGAGCCCGCTACCGGCACAGCGTGCGACAATACGGGCGGGGCGGCCAACCATCACGGCCAGCCAACCGTGCTCTACGACCACATGGCGCGGCGGTGGTTCGTCATTGACGTGGCTTTTGCGGACATTGATAACGGCCCGTACTTTTTTTGTGCGGCTGTTTCCAAGGACGGCACGCCGGATGGTTTGCCGCTTCATCCGCTCACCGGGGAATCGGAGTGGCGCATTTTTGCGATCCCCTTGGCCCCGAACGGCCCGCACTATTTTCCCGATTTGCCGACTTTTGGCCTGTGGCCGAATGGCATCTACGGCAGCGCCAATCTGTTTGACGTTTCGAACAATGGGCTGAATCGCTCTCCCAGGGGGGTCCAGGTGTTGGCCATCAACCGACTGAGACTGATTGACAACACTTGCCCGAGCCTGCTCGTCAACATCTCGTGTGTCCAGCAGTTTAACCTCCAGGAAGCCCTGGGGTACTCGAGCCTGGTGCCCAGCAACCTGCGCGGCGCGCCCCCGCCGGGCCTCACCCCGAATTTCTTTGCCGCGATCGCTCCGCCAAACAGATTCTACATCTGGAGATTCACCGTGGACTGGAGCACCGGCTCTACCTTTGGAACTAACAACGTTACCTTTCCTCCGAATAGCACCCTCTTTATGGCCACCCCGTACGCGCCGGCGGTGGGGTTTCTGGTGCCCCAACCCGGCACGACCGGCAGGCTCGACATTCAGGGCGACCGGTTGATGAGGCCATTGCAATACCGCGAGATCAACGGGGTGGGGGCGTTGTGGGCCAACCACACGATAATCAACGGGGCGACCAGCGGCATCCGGTGGTACGAAATCCGCAACCTCCTGACCACGCCTTCCTTCTTCCAGCAGGGGTTATACCAGCCCGCCGATGGCGTCTTTCGCTGGCTGGGCAGCATGGCGGTAGACGGCGCGGGCAACATGGCCCTGGGGTATAGCGCCTCAGGCGCCGGCCTGTCCCCCTCCATTCGCTATACCGGGCGGCTGGCGGGCGACCCGTTGAACACCCTGCCTCAAGGGGAACGCACCCTCTTTCCCGGCACCACTTTTCAAGATAGCGTCGCCGGCAGCAACAACGAGCCGTGGGGCCGCTACAGTGCCATGACCGTGGACCCCGTGGACGATTGCACCTTCTGGTATACGAACGAATATTACACGGCGGCCGAGCCGCTTCTCACCAGAAACACTAACTGGCACACACGCATCGGCCGCTTCGGTTTCACCAGTTGCGCCCAGGGAACTGTGACGCGCGTCTCGCTCCACACCAACAACACCCAGGGCAATGGGGCGTCGGGCCTGGATTTTGAGGCCTACAGCGTTGCCATTTCCGCCGATGGACGCTACGTGGTCTTTGCCTCGACGGCCACCAACCTGGTGGATGGGGACACCAACATTTGCGCGCCTGATCCCACCCCGGGTAGATGTTCCGACATCTTCGTGCGCGACCGTGATACGGATGCGGATGGCTTCTTTGACGAACCCGGTTACGTCAAGACCATCCGTGTCTCGGTAAGCACGAGCGGCGTTCAGGCCAACCATCATTCCGCGCAGGTTGCCATCTCCTCGAATGGGCGCTTCGTGGCCTTTGCTTCTGAAGCCACCAACCTCGTGGACGGTATCAGCGACAGTAACGGCACCTGGGATGTCTTTCGGCACGACCGCGATGCCGATGGGGACAATATCCTCGACGAACCGGGCCAGATCAGGACCATCCGCGTGTCTGTGGCGACGGGCAATCCAGGCGCTCAGGGCAATAGCCAATCCAATCAACCCTCTATTTCGGGCGACGGGCGTTTCGTCGCCTTCCGTTCGTTTGCCGACAATCTCGTCGGCGGGGATACCAACTTCGCCAGCGATATTTTCGTGCGCGATGTAGCCGCCAGCCGGACCACACGCGTTTCAGTTAG
>DAOTXG010000588.1:0-8937 GCA_034435515.1 Anaerolineales bacterium | reverse complement strand
GCCACAATGTACTTGAAGCGCGCTTCCTCCATGAACGAGAAGTAGCGGGCGTGGTTGACGTGGCCCTGCGCGTCGAGGTCGGCGTAGCGGACGGGGATGGCGATGGAGAAACGGAAGTCGGGCATACGGAAAAACAGGAACTCAAGGAACTGGTGGAACTGAGGTTCCGGTTCATCCCTTGAGTTCCCTGGACTCTTTGAACCAGAGATCACCCTGCCGTGAGCAGGCCCACCAGCAGCAGCACGACCACTCCCATCCCGGCCTGAATCCAGCCGTGTCGCACTTGTTGCTGCAGGGTCCGGAGGAACTCCGGCGAGGGCGGCGCGCCCGGCTTGGGCGCCAGCGCCTGCACCCGGCGCGGCAAAATCATCCCAATGTAAGTGCCGTTGGCGATCATCAAGATGGCGACGAGAACTTTGATGGTCAGGATATTGATCCCCAGAAAGATCGTGAAGGTCTTGAAGACCGCGCCGGTCTGCAGGATGCCGGTGAGGACGACGACGAGGATCGAGCCCATGACCCACGGCGCCAGACGCCTGGAGAGCGCCCCCGCGAATTGCAGCCGCGCCGCCGGGTCAAGCCCCTGCGCCGCGGGCATGATGACGAGCGGCAGCAGGAACGAAGCGCCCATCCAGATCGAGATTCCGATCAGGTGCAGCCAGAACAGGATCGCCAGATAATAATTCATAGTCTCCTCCGCAGATGTGAATGGGTTTAGAGATGGATGTAGCCCCCGACCAGCCCGTGCGCCGCATCCATCAGCACCTCGGAGAGGGTGGGATGGGCGTGGACGTTGCGCGCGATCTCTTCGGCGGTCAGTTCCATCACGTGCGCCAGCGTGAGCTCGGGCAGCAGTTCGGTGACCTCGGGGCCGATCAGGTGCGCGCCGAGAATCTCGCCGTATTTGGCGTCGCTGACAATCTTGGCGAAGCCGGCGTAATCGCCCAGCCCCTGCGCCTTGCCGTTGGGCTGGAAGGGGAACCTAGCGACCTTCACCGTGTAGCCCTGTTCCTGCGCCTGCTTCTCGGTCAGGCCGAACGACGCGATTTGGGGGCGGCAAAACGTGGCGCGCGGCATCGCGTCGTAGTCGAGCGCGACCGTCTTGTGCCCGGCGATGTTCTCCGCGCACACAATCCCCTGCGCCGAGCCGACGTGCGCGAGCATCAGCTTGCCGGTCACGTCGCCGATGGCCCAAACGCCGGGCGCGCTCGTCTGGAGCCGGTCGTCCACCTGGACAAAGCCGCGCTCGACTTTGACGCCCAGCGCCTCCAGGCCGAGATTCTCGGAGTTGGGCCGGAAGCCGATGGCGACGAGCGCCTGTTCGGCTTCGAGCGTCTCTGCCCCGGCCGGGCCGTTGACCTTCACCTTGACGCCGTCGCCGCTGGCGTCAATCCCCTCCACTTTGGTATTGACCTTCACGGCGATGCCGGCCTTTCCGAACTGCCGGGCGAGTTCCTTGCCGATCTCCTCGTCCTCCAGCGGCGTGAGGCTGGGCAGCATCTCGACAATCGTCACTTTCGCGCCGTAAGCGCTCCACAGCGTCGAGAACTCCACGCCGATGGCCCCGCTGCCGATGACGATCACCGATTGGGGGAGCGTCTCCTGCACGATCGCCTCCAGATAAGTGACGACCTTCTTCCCGTCCACCGTCACACCCGGGATCATGCTCGCCCGCGCGCCCGTGGCGACGACGATGTTCTTGCCTTCGAGCGTTATCTTGTTCCCGTCTTTATCGGCGACCTCGACGGTCGTCCGGCTCGTGAACCGCGCCGCGCCGAGGTGGACGTCAATCTTGTTCTTTTTCATCAAGAACTCGACGCCCCTGGTCTGGCGAGCGGCGACCTGGCGCGAGCGCTTGACCGCCGCCGAATAGTCGAGCTGCAGGTTGTCGAAGGAAAAACCGAAGTCCTGACCGCGATGGCGGAGGAGCTCGGCGATCTCGGCGTTGCGGAGCAGGGCCTTCGAGGGGATGCACCCCACGTTTAAGCACACCCCGCCCAGCCATTGCTTGTCCACGATGGCCGTCTTCAGCCCGAGTTGCGAGGCGCGGATGGCGCACACGTACCCGGCCGGCCCTGCGCCGATGACGATGAAGTCGTAATTGTCTGCCATAAGGTCTCCTTTTCCGTTCAGATATATCGTAGCTGGTTTTCCATCTCTTCAGCGGTGATAGAGTCGAGCAACTTCAGAAGTCGAGCGACAACTTCCCTGTCTTCGCGGCGACGCTTGGCGATGACGACACCGTAGTGCTTCAGGCCGGCTTCCAAAAACTGGCGATGACGCAATTCAAAGTCAGCCCGGTTATGGGTTACAATCGCCCGATGATGAGACACCGCATACAACATTTGCTCATCATCGGGCTGATGCCGCATCTGAACCTCGTGCGCCGAGAGCACGTCAAAGCCGCGCGTGCGTAGATTTCGCACGATGCCTAAAGGTACATCCTCGTCAAAGTACAGGTGGATGTACAGTTCTGCAAGCTCTGGATCGGCTCGCTCAGTCATCTACGGGCACTCGGTTGATGGCGATGTAATGCTCAATTTCTTCACGATGGTCATCATAGTAGCCGAGCGCATCGCAGACCTGAGCCAGCCGCAAATAGGGCAATCGTTCCATGATGGCTTCGGGGGAGTCGCCAAACCGCCAATACTCCACAATCGCTCGCACAGGCGTGCGAGTGCCTTTGACGATTGGCTCACCGCTCAGAATCGTCGGCACTTTCTCAATATAGGGATGGTCGGTCGGCTGCGCACCCGGGTGAGGCGGCGCAAGCCGCCGAACCATCTCCTGAAGCCGGAGGATTTCCTTTTCCAGTTCTTTCAGCCGCTTGTAAATGGCCTCCAGGTCGGGCATTGGCTCGGTCGGGGCTGAGACGTTCGTATTTACAGTGGTCAGTTCGCTCATCAATCACCTTCCTTGTCTATATCGTGAAAGGCTGCAGCCAGGCGAATTATACTGTCATCTCCAGCACGCCAAAATAAGCCGCCCGGCAAAGCAAGTGACCGGGCGGATTTTGGGATTTGGACATTGGGGTTTGGGATTTGCCCTACCCCCACTTCTCCAGCGTCTCCTTCACCTTCGCCAAAAAGCGGTCCGCCGTCGCGCCGTCGAGGATGCGGTGGTCGAAGGTGAGCGAGAGGTAGACCATCGGGCGGATGGCGATGGCGTCGTCGATGACGACCGCGCGCTTCTGCATCACCCCCACGCCCAGGATGCCGGTCTGCGGCTGGTTGATGATGGGCGTGGCGAAGAGCGAGCCGCTGACGCCGTGATTGGTGATGGTGAACGTGCCGCCGACGACCTCGTCGGGTTTCAAGGCTTTGCCCCGCGCGCGCAGGGCCAGGTCGTTCACCTCGCGGGCGATGCGGAGCAGCGACTTCTCGTCGGCGTTTTTGATGACCGGCACGATGAGGCCCTCGTCCAGCGCCGCCGCCAGGCCGATATTGACTTCGCGCTTCAGGATGATCTTGTCCTCGGCCCACTGGCTGTTGACGATGGGCTGCGCCTTCAACCCGGCCACCGCCGCGACGACGAAATAGGCGGTCAGCGTCAGGTCCACGCCGTCGCGGGCGAACAGCGCCTTGTTCGCCGCGCGGTGCGCCAGCACCCTCGACAGATCGGCCTCGAACACGGTGGTCACGTGCGGCGCGGTATGCTCGCTCCGCACCATGTGCTCGGCGATGGATTTGCGTATCCCGACGACGGGGATGAACTCGTCGGCGGGAGAGATTGGAGATTGGGGAGTGGTAATTGGTAATTGGGGAGTGGTAATTGGGGCGGGGGCGTAGGGGCGAGTCTCGCGCTCGCCCGGCGCGCGCTCGCCCGGCGCGCTCTTCATCTTCTCGACGTAATCCAACACGTCTTTCTTGGTGATGCGCCCGTGCTGGCCCGTGCCCGTGACCAACTGCAAATCAATTTTGTATTCATCCGCGATGCGGGCGACGACGGGCGAGATGAAGCCGAGGTCGCGTTTGCCTGCCGGGGCGGGGGGGGATGCGGGCGCGGGTGAAGCGCTGGATTGTGCTACGCCGCCGGGAGAGAGGGCCTCGCCCGGCTGGCCGATGATGGCGAGCAGCGTCCCGGCCTTGACCGTCGTCCCCTCGGGGACGAGCAGCCTCAAAATGACGCCGCTGGCCGGGGCCGGGATTTCGGTGTCCACCTTGTCGGTGTTCACCTCCATCAACGGCTCGAACTCGTTGACCGGGTCGCCTTCGCGCTTGAGCCACTTGCTGAGCGTGCCTTCGACGACCGACTCACCCAGTTGGGGCATGATGACGTTGGTGGGCATAAACTCTCCTGCTATCGTTTTTTACGTGGAGCGGGATGTTCCGCGAACTCGCCAAGGTTTTTGAGGTTATCGCGCATCTCATCGGCGGCGACGCGATTGAGCAAGCGCAAAATGCGCCGGAGCAATTCGCCTAGTGGGAGTCTTTCTGACACGATATTGCCCTGCTTTTCCTCGTAAGCCGAGCGAGCCTTGAAACCGCGGCCTCGCACTTGCTTGGCCAGTTCACCATGCACATCGGCGTCAGTGTAAAGCGTGATGAACAAACTGTCATCATCTTCGGCCATTGGTCGTCCTCCCTTTAGCGCGGCCTGTGGTCTTCTGGCGCTTGCGCTGCCGGGAAATTTCACGGCTTATCTTGGTCGCTTCTTTTAATGCGGTTTGATGTTGTCGAATGTAAGTCTCGATTTCCGCCTGATGGTCATAATAGTAACTCAGCGCGTCGTAAATCTGCGCCAACGACAGGCGAGGCGAATACTCTTTGGCGAGTTGCTCCGGCGTCTGGCCGAGGCGCGTCGTCATCTCGACAATGCCGCGCACGGTGACGTACACCCCGCGAATGATCGGCTCACCGCCTTGCAAGCCCTCGATGCGGACAATGTGCGGATGATCGGTCGCCAGCGGAGGGTTAACGGCGTATTGCGCCACTTGTTCCTTAAGCGCCTGGACTTCGGCGCGCAGGCTCTGTAATTCGGCGTGTAATTGAGTTGGTTCTCGCATCACTCACTCCTTTGCACAGCCCTATTCGAACTCTCCCAGATGCTTATAGTTGTTGACCATCTCGTCGGCGGTGAGGGTATTCAGGAGTTTTAGCAACCGGCGCACGATAACACCGGCCTCCCAGCGAGGCGAGACGATAATCCCTGAGTGTTGCCGCCTCGCCGCCCACCATTTCTGATATAGCGGCTCATTCATGTTTTGGCCTCGGCCTTTTTGCGTTCTGCCGCGAGGCGGCTGAGTTCGGGCGCACGGGCATAGGCGGCCTCGTTCTCGGCCAGAATACCGTCAATCTCCGCCGTGTGGTGCAGATAGTAGCTCAAGGCCTCGCAAAGTTCAGCGATGGATAGGTGAGGGTAGCCTTCTCGGATTTGCTCCGGGGTCTGTCCAATGCGAATCCAGCCGATGATAGCGTGAACGCTGACGCCGGCGAAGCGCGTAATCGGCGCTCCGCCGCGCACGCCTTCAATGCGGATGATAAGCGGGTGGTCGGTGGAAATGATGGGCCGACCATCATCTGTAGTTGGCGAGAAACTCGGATGACCATTCCCGTCATGCCGCGCCTTGCCCAATTCCGACAAAGCGACGGCCAACGAGTCAGCCAGTTGCTTGACCGATTGCTCCAAAGACTCCAAGCGCTGGACAACCTGTTCCATCTCCGTCATTTTGACCTCCAGTCTTACCCAATCTTCCTCAACCTCTGCGGATACCGCACACTCGCCAGTTCGGCGTAGTTGTCCTTATAGTGTTGCCGCTCGCATCACCCACTCCTTTGCACAGCCCTATTCGAACTCTCCCAGATGCTTGTAATTATTGATCATCTCATCGGCGGTGACGGCATCCAACAGCTTGAGCAAGCGCCGCAGAAGTAAACCAGCCTCCCACTGTGGGGCGACGATGATGCCGGAATGCTTGCGGCCGGCTTGCCACCATTTGTCATACAGCGGCTTGAAGTGTCGGATGTTATGGGTCAACAATGCGCGATTCTGCTCGGCGGCAAAGATCAAATGGAGTTCGTCGTCTTCCCATTCGTCGTGTTTGAGTTCGGCGGCGTGAACGGCATCGTAGCCGCGCGCTTTCAGTTGGTCAACAACGTTCCCGTTGACATCCGCATCGGCGTAAAGAGCGACGTACAAACGTAGCTCGTTCATGTTTTGTACCCGGTCTTTTTCCGCTCAGCAATGCGGCTGAGTTCGAGCGTGTGCGCGGCTTCATCTGCGGCGAGATAGCCATCTATCTCCGCCTGGTGTCGGATATAGTAGCTCAAAGCATCGCACAGTTCGGCGACTGACAGATGGGGATAGCCTTCCTGAATCTCTGCCTGTGTTTGACCTAACTTAATGCAGCCGACGAGAATACGAACGCTAATGCGCGAATAGCGAGTAACCGGCTCGCCGCCATGCAAGGTCTCGATTCGAATAATCAACGGATGGTCAGTATCAATGATCGCCTGATCTGATTCCATAGCGGCTGGTTCAGCCAGTTCCACCTTCTTTTCACGCAGGGCGTGTTCTACCTGCCAGACCTTGTTCTGAGTTGCACTGACCATATCTTGCAAAGTTTTGACTGACCGCTCCAAACTCGTCAGCCGTTGTAAGATTTGTTCCATCTCAGTCATTTTGACCTCCGGTCTCACCCAATCTTCCTCAACCCCTGCGGATACCGCACGCTCGCCAGTTCGGCGTACTTGTCCTTGTAGTACTGCCACTCCTGCTTGTGCTTCTCAGTCACCTCGCCGATGACTTTGGCCGGGACGCCGACGGCGATTTTACCATCTGGCACTTCGCCGCGCACGACCGCCCCCTCGCCGACGATGGCCCAGTCGCCGACGACGCTGAAATCGGTCAGGATCGCGCCGACGCCAATCACGGCATTGTCTTTGACCGTGCAGTTGTGCAGGATGCACCCGTGACCCAACTGCACGTTCGAGCCGACCACCGTCTGGTCGCCCTCGCGCGCGTGGATGACGACGTTCTCTTGCACCGAAGTCCGGTCGCCGATGCGGATGCGGCCATAGTCGCCGCGAATCCGCGCCCCGACGCCGACGAAGCACCCCTCGCCAATCACTACGTCGCCGATGATGTCGGCGCTGTCGGGGACGAATGACGTTTTGCCAATCTGAGGGCGTTTGCCTTCGAATTCGTAGAGAGTCATGGTGTTCCTTCAGCCTGCCGCCGGGGAATAGAATTCCCCGGCTGAAAGCCTGGAAATCGGCTAAAGCCGATTGTGGCACTCCATACAGTCCGGTTTACCGGACTTCCATGTTTTCAGCCGGGAGATTGCATCTCCGCCGGCCCGGTTGTGGGTGTTCTCGATCTCGACCAGCGTCGTGGGAGGGTAGATGGGATGACCACGCGGCTTCCGCGCGGCGAGGAACTGATTGACCGTGAAGACGCCCCGATCCCCGACCTCGGTAAACTGGACGCCGGCGTTCGCCGCCGCCCCGCCAGTCTCGTGCCAGACCGCGTGGCTCTCCCGGCTGACGATGACGTCGTCGCCTGGGCGGGTGAGGACTTTCAGCGCGACCTGGTTTGCCATCGTCCCGGTTGGCAGCCAGAGCGCCGCTTCCTTTCCGAGGAGCGCCGCGATCCGCTCCTGGAGATGGTTCACGGTGGGGTCTTCGCCGAACTGGTCGTCCCCGACTGGGGCAGCGGCGATGGCTGCCCGCATCTCCGGCGAGGGGCGCGTAACCGTATCGGATCGCAGGTCGCATAAGTCGCTATGTTCTGACATGAGCATCTACTTTCATTAAGACCCTAAGGGTCTCTGAGACCCTTAGGGTCTGACTTACTGTGCGGCGGTTCGTTGACGGTATTCCCTGACGGACATGACCAACCGGTTGAAGGCTTCAGCCGTATAGGGTTCTATGCGGAACATCAAGTGTTGCGCGCCCATCTGCCCAAATTCGCTTATCGCCGCCGCAACCTCCGTGACCGAACCTGATAAATAGTTTTCCATGAACCGGGGCAGCTCGCCGAGGTCAGGATACCCTAAGGAAATCTCGCTGGTCACAGCCAGCGTTGCCAGGTCACGCCCCACTTCCGCACACGCCTCCTTCATATTAGCCAACGGCTTGACCAAGGCGGAAGGCTGGTGGAGATACCCGGTGTTCCACATGTCGGCATATCGGGCCGCCAGGCGCAGCATACGCGGCCCAAAGCCGCCCACGAGCAAGGGCGGGCCTTCGGCGCGTGGGCCGCGCGGGGTCAACTCGCAATGGATGGCCTGATAAAAATTTCCCTTGAAGTCGACGTGGCCTTCCTTCAGCAAGGGCCGGATGATCTGGAGCGCCTCTTCAAACCGGCTCGCGCGCCTGTCAAAGGGAAGTCCGAAGGCGTCAAACTCCGGTTGGTTCCACCCAGCGCCAATGCCCAATACAAAACGGCCGTTGCTGACCTCGTCCAGCGTAACCGCCATTTTCGCCGTGATCGCCGGGTTGCGAAAGGAGTTGCATAAAACCATGCTGCCCAACGTTACCCGCTGCGTGGCCTCGGCTAACGCCGATAAGATGGTCCAGCATTCCCATATGCCGGTCGTTTTCCCCTCGTCGGAACGATAGAGCAAATGGTCATACAGCCATAGGGAATCGAAACCAGCCGCTTCCGTCTGCAGGGCCATTTCGCGCATCTCTGCGTAACGGGGCGCCCGGCCAAGACTCCGGTTTTCAGCCAGGGGAAGCACAATCCCAATCTCCATCTTTTGCCTCCTTCAAGCGCCATTGGTAACTGCTCACGCCTGAATCCGCGAAATGAATTTCACGGCTGAAACCGGGAAGTGCGTTGAAACGCACTGGTCAGCACTTATAACCTGCTTCAGCAGGTTTCCCTGTTTCAGCCGCCGATTTCAATCGGCGGGGAGAGCGGTGAGTATCGAGCGACAAACCCCCTCCGCGGGTTTCCGGTTGGGTCGCAGCCGTCGGTTTTGAACCGCTGGCT
>DAOTXG010000587.1:0-4889 GCA_034435515.1 Anaerolineales bacterium | reverse complement strand
ATAGTTGATAGCCCACTTCTCATCGCCGAACTTGGCGGTCTGGTAAAACGCCAGCCAATCTACCGCCACCGTTTTCGGCGCGCTCTTGAGCGGGATGCGGTACCAGCCGAGCACACGCGCGATCTCCAGGTCGCGCTTGTCCTTGAGGATGGCGACGAGGATGAGGTCGGTGGGGTTCATAGCGGGTTTCTCACTGTTTACTGCTTACTGTTTACTATTCACTGTTTACGGGCAGTGAACAGTAATCAGTGAACAGTCGGCGGGGCCTGTTTGCCGTCGAGCGTGTATACGTCGGCGTCCGCCGGGTGAAAGGTGACGTGCGGGCCGAAGGCCTTATGCAAGGCGGAATTGCAGATGTCCAACACCTCCTGGAGGCGCGCCTCGTTCTCCACCCTGCCGCGGGTGACGTTTTCCTTTATGCCGTTGTCGCGCTGGACGAAGTGCGCCCATTCGCACGCGCCGTCCTTTTTCTTTTTGGCCAGGATTTTGTAAACGCCGGTGCCGGGGATGTGCGGCGTCACCCACCCGCCGACGATTTCCTCGCCCTTGTCCACGTTCATCACGGCCTGCGCGGCCAGAGGACGGGTGGGGTCAATCTTGGGGGGCTTGGATTTGGACATAGGATTGCTCCATCCGACACGCGCTATGCAATTGTACTGAGCACTCAACTACTGCTTTGAACACATCCATTGTGCCCATCTTTCACGCTTTCGGCTTAAGCAAGGCAAATCTGGCGAATAATACAGCCAGGCTCCTAACCTCTCGGCGTTATGCCCGTTATACACCACCCCATGACCAGAAAATCGTCCCGTCAACCCAGTCAGGCGCTCCACCGTCTTCTGTATCCATTCCAGATAAGGCCGACTCTTGGAAACAATTTTGGCAATCAAATATTCAACTCCACGCCACCCATGACCGATATGCCAACCACCATCGCCATCCAACTCGCCCCGTAAAAAATCCACAAACACCTGATCTGGAACATCCAATGCGCCTATCGTCAATGTCTTTCGAGGGGTGAGGCCGCGCGCCTCGACAAACGAACGAAATACATAGTCACATACCTGCACCATATATGAGGTCTTGCGCGGCGGCGCATGATTCACAACAACGATGTGAGCATTGTTCATTCCAAGCAATTGCCGAAAAGTGTCCGCGAGTTCAAAGTCAGTCGTGTTGAGAATAACGCAATTGTTGTCCTCCTCCAAATTGCCATCTGAAGCAACAAGTCCAACAATATAAGCCAACTCAGGGGAAGGCCAGCTATTGAGAATGGCATCCGGCACATGGCGCACGAGTTTGTGCCAACCTCGAGGCCGAAGCGGAATTCCGTAATCCCGTAGGCGTGCCAGAATAGTAGCAGGGCGACAATTGAACCGTTCTGCAATTTGAGCAGGCGACCAACCTTCATCTACATAGAGTCGCTTCAGTTCCTCTGGCGGAAAGTCAATACGTTCAGCCATTTTGTGAACTGCGCTGTGCCAGAATTAGCTTGTTAATTTCATGCACGCGTGCTTGTTCTGCAAACCACCATTCAGGGTCGAGTTGGGCATCGAGCTCTTCCACCGTCTTGCCCTGTTGTTCGACCCACATACTGTATTTTTGATTGTGCCACTGTCGCCGCACATCCGGCGTTCCATCCTTGACCCAATCGGTCTTCTGGCCGTGAAAGATGGCCTCGACGTAGGCCAGACCGCGCGCGTCGTCAATCGCGCCGTAGGCCTTCGCCATGTCGTCCATCACCGAGTGGTAGCGATCAATCGCGTCGGTGCAGATCGTGACGACGACGTCGTTCCGGCCGAACTGGTAATGCCTGGCCGTCTTGATCGCGCCGAGCACGTTGCACACACCCGAGATGCCAAAGATGGTCGAGAGCGCTTTCACCCTGGCCTCGGGGATGCCGTAACGCCGGGTCAGCACCTCCTGCCCGCCTTCGCTGGTGAGCACCTGCAGCCCCTTTTTGCACTCGATGTCGTCCAGGCACATGATCGAGTCCATGTTCAGGACATTGTGTATCCACGTCACATGCTTGTCGCCAATGCCCTGAATGTCGTGCCCGCCGTAGCCGTTGTTATAGAGCGTGGGACACTGGATCGGCTCCAGGCCGACGATCCGCAGGTCGGGCCAGACCTGCCTGAGCCGGTCGCCGGCCGCAATCGTCCCGGCGCTGCCCATCGCCGAGCAAAAGGCGGCAATCTTCCCCTCGCCCACCCCTTGCGTTGTGAGCTGGGCAGCTAGCTCCACAATCGTGTTGCCGGTGACGTAATAGTGGAAGCGATAGTTGCCCATCACCTCGAACTGGTTGAGGACGCGGATGTTCGGGTCGCGCCGCAGTTCCCACGTCTTGTCGTATATTTCCTTGACGTTCGACTCGACGCCGGGAGTCTTGATGATTTGCGCCCCATAATAGGCGATACGCTCAAAGCGTTCTCTGCTCATCCCCTCCGGCAGGACGACGATGGACTTCGCGCCCACGCGGCCTCCTACCCACGCGCCGCCAATGCCGTAGTTGCCGGTGCTGGGCCAAACGACCGTGTGCTGCTCGATGTCCACCTGCCCGAAGAGCAGCGCCTCGGCCAGCACTGAGTAGGCTGCGCCGACCTTGTGCGCGCCCGTCGGAAAGTCGCGCCCGTAAAGCACGACGATCGGGGCCTCGACTCCGGTGAGTTCTCTGGGCAGCACTTCGTATTTGATCTGGTCGTCCGGCCCGCGCCAGGTGATGTTGTAGAGGTTGACCGGGTCGAGGGGAGCATCCTTCAGCGCTGCCGTCGCCCGCGCGCGGATTGCCGGGTCAATTGTCTGAGGGTGAAGCATTTCCTCGAACGTGGGGCCAAGTATGGCTTTCGTCATCACAGTCTTCCTATCCAGGAGGAAAATGGCTAAGGACTCGTCCAAGAATAAGTTGCGCCCAGACCCTAAGGGTCTCGGAGACCCTTAGGGTCTGATTTTTAGACGATCACTAACCGATCTCACTGAGTTTGACGCGCCGTTTCTCGCGCGAGGCCAGCCGGGCCGCGTCTATCAGGCGCGTCACTTCCCAGCCGTCTTTGAACGTCGGGAGTTCAGGCGGCGGGGCCCCCGTCGTCATGGCCGCCGCCAGCTGGTCGAGGAAGATGGCGAAGCCGCCCTCCGGCCCGCTGAGGCCGCGCGTGACTTCCAGGTACTGCTCGGGCGGGAACATGATTTCAGCCGTGCGCTCGCCCATCCGCAGCAGCGACACCTCGTCGCCGAAGCCGTCAATGAGCAGCGAGCCTTCTGTGCCATGGATCTCGATGCTGGTGCGTGGATAGGCGACCACCGCGCTGTGGCTGAAGACCCCCATCATCCCGCTCTCAAAGTGCAGGACGATATGACCGGTGTCGTCGGCGACGGCGCCAGTGCGCTGGAGCGGGCCGGTCGCGGGCAGGGACCGCACGTCCGTGAGCGTCGTGAGCGTCGCATCTACCTCCCTCACCGGGCCAAACCAACGCAGCGCCAGGTCAAGAACGTGAGACGTGAAGCCGGCGAGGATGCCGCCGCCGTTGTCCGCGTCCCACATCCAGCGCGTGTTCTGGCCGGACTGGGCGAGAAAACTGGTGAAAAAATTGAAGTTCATCAAGCGGGGTTGGCCGATGACCTGTTGGGCCAGCAAGTCTGAAACAGAGCGCAAATTGGGGGTGTAGCGGAACACGTACGCCACCCCGCCCGTCCGCTGGCGTTCGCGGGCGATCTCGGTCAAGACCCGCCCATCTTCGGCGCAGGCGGCGAAAGCGACCTCGGCTACGACGTGCTTGCCCGAAATTATGGCGGCGACGGCGTAGCCTGCATGTGTCGGGGGCGGCGAAGCGATACTGACCAGATCGAGGTCGGAATGTATCAGGTCGCGCGCATGGGTATACCAGTGGGGGATGCTGTACTCCTGGGCGACGGCTTCGGCCCGGCCGGGCGTGCGCGCGCACACGGCGACCAACTCATATTTAGGGTTGGCTTTGTAAGCCGGGATGTGGACCCGGGCGCCGTAATTCAAGCCGATGACGCCGACGCGGATAGTCATCGCATCGTCCCTGCCGCCTTACGAGTTCGGCCCGGCCAGCGTGGCCAGGGCGCGGAAGGCCCGCATCGTCGTCACCATGTCGTCGCCCATGAATTCAAGGCGCACGCCGGAGAGGCGGCGCACGCCCGGCAATAGGGCAGCCGAGTCGGCCTGATGCGGGAACTTGAACTCGATGGCCAGCCTGACCGGAACCTGGACGATGAAGGGTTCGGCCCCTTGCCCGCTCTTGAGTTTCGTCACGGCGCGCGCGACCGCCTCGCAGATTTTTTCGCGCGACTCTTTGAGCGGCAGGCACTCCGCCGAGTAGCGCCCTGTGCCCATCTTGACGACGGCGACTTCGACCGCCGGTCCCAGCAGTGTCTGCGCTTCGAGGCAGGCCGTCTGGTCGCCGCTGAGGGCGATGAGGGGCGTCTGGTAATGCCCGGCGACGGCCGCATTCAGGCCGATCTCGCCGACCTCGACGTCGTTGAGCCACACGTCGTGAATCTTGTCCGACCACGTGTGGCACAATACGCCTCGCTGGGTTCCCGCCATGGCGTGATAGCCGATGCAGGCCACCGCGTCGTAAGGCGGCTGGTCGTCAATGCCCTGCATCATCGAAAACGGCGACGGACTGCCGGAATGCAGGCGCGCGCGGAGATCCAGTTCTTCCAATTCCAGCGTCCGCATATTCGAGTGCGAGTCGCTGACGGCGACGGCCTCCGCGCCCGCCTCGAACGCGCCGTTGATCGCCGCGTTCACGTCGCCGACCATCAGTTTGCGCCCGCGCTGCCATTCGTTCGTTCCCGGCGTGACCTGGTCCCAGTCCACGATGCCGGAGATGCCTTCCATGTCGCAGGAGATGAGGAGTCTCATA
>DAOTXG010000586.1:0-4855 GCA_034435515.1 Anaerolineales bacterium | reverse complement strand
GTACTGGCAAGCGCCGAGGCCGCCCGCGCGGCCGCTTCCCCTTCGACTGTCGCTCAGGGTCTCCGTGCATATCGTGAGCGCCGACGGCTCGACGTGGGCCGATAGCACATTCCCGGTTCAAGCCGAGGCGCAGACTGTTCAGCCCCTGCTCGCCGCCGACACGCCGCCGGGGGTGTACGATCTCGTCATCGGCCTTTACACGGAGGGGCCGAACGGCCCGGAACGGCTGAAACTACTCGCCGCCGACGGCCGCGATATCGGCGACGAAGTGCGGTTGACAGGAGTTCGAGTCCTCGACCCCTAATAGAACGCTGAGTGCACTGATCAGGCTGATTCTCGCTGATGATTCATAGCGCGGCTTCCAGCCGCAACCAAACGTAGGACAAGTTTCAAACTTGTCCCACAACATCTTCGCGGACGGCGTGGATGTTGCAGAGCAATCCCATAAGTGCTCCGGCGTCCGAACCCTACACTACAACGAATGGGGAAAGGAGCGAATTCATCAACGGGCGCAAATTCGTTATTTCCTAAATTCGCTGTAGTGTCCTGTCAACGCCGCCCTTTGAGACAGATAGGCTGAGCAATCAGAAGCTGTCACGCTCAAAGCGTGACCTACGAAATCTCGTCAAAGCCTGGGAGCCAAAAAAGATCAGCGCCATCAGCGTTTTTTTCAGCGTTATCAGCGTTCAAAAGAACGCCGGGCTGAGTAGTTACAGGAGATAAGAACGTGCCTCACGCCATTCTCTCCGTTCACGACAAGACTGGCCTCGTAGATTTTGCGCGCGGCCTGCGCGCGCTCGGCTGGACGCTCCTCGCCTCGGGCGGCACAGCCAGGCTTCTGCGCGAGAATCAAATTCCTGTGACCGAGGTCGCCGATTACACCGGCTCGCCCGAAATCCTCGGCGGGCGCGTGAAGACGCTGCACCCGGCCATCCACGGCGGCCTGCTGGCCCGCCCCATCGAGAGCGACCGCGCCGAACTGCTCCAACTCGGCTGGGATTACATTGACCTCGCCGCCGTTAACCTCTATCCGTTTGAGCAGACCATCGCCAGGCCGGGCGTCACGCTCGCCGAGGCGATTGAAAACATTGACATCGGCGGGGTGGCGCTCCTGCGCGCGGCGGCGAAGAACTACGAGCGCATCTCGGTCGTCTGCGACCCGGCGGACTATGGGGTTGTGCTGGGGGAATTGCAAGCAGGAGGGCAGGGGGCAGGGGAGCAGGGGGGCAGGGGGGCAAGGGTGAGCGATGAAACACGGAAACGGCTGGCTGTCAAAGCCTTTGCGCTGACGGCGCATTACGACGCCGCCATCGCTGCCTATCTCAATCCCAATTACCAATTACAAATTACCGTTTATCCCGTCCAGACTCTGCGCTACGGCGAGAACCCCCACCAATCCGCGACGCTGTACTCGTATGCGCCCGGCGCGGGGCCGCTCGGCGGGACGGTCTTGCAGGGCAAGGAACTCTCGTACAACAACCTGCTCGACCTCGACGCGGCGTGGAAGGCGGCGATGAGTTTCGAGAGGCCGACCATCTGCATCGTCAAGCACCTCTCGCCGTGCGGCATCGCCTCCGCTAATGTATTGGCGGAGGCTTACCGAGCGGCTTTCGAGTGCGACCGGGTCTCCGCCTTCGGCGGCGTGATCGCCAGCAACCGCCCCTTCGACGGCGCGACGGCCGAGGCGCTCGGCGACCTGTTCGTCGAGTGCATCGCCGCGCCCGGTTTCACGGACGACGCCCGCGCCATCCTCGCCAAAAAGAAGAACTGTCGCCTCGTGGACATCCCCGACATGGGTATTGAGCCACGCTTCGAGCTGCGCTCCATCACGCACGGGTTGTTGAAGCAGGATTTGGATTTGGGCGACCCGTCCAACGCCGGGCGGAAAGTGGTCAGTAAACGCCAGCCAACCGAAGCCGAGTGGGTTGCGCTCCGCTTTGCGTGGAAGGCATGCCAGCACGTCAAATCCAACGCGATTGTGTTTGCGCGCGGTGAAGCGACAGTCGGCATCGGCGGGGGCCAGCCCAACCGCGTGGATTGCGTGCGCCTGGCCGCCGAACGCGCGGGCGAAAAAGCACAGGGCGCGGTCATGGCCTCCGATGCTTTCTTCCCCTTCCCCGATTCGGTCGAAGTCGCCGCTCAGGCCGGCATCACCGCGATCATCCATCCCGGCGGCTCAGTGCGGGACGCCGAATCTCTCGCCGCTGCCGATGCCGCCGGGATGGCGATGGTCGTGACGGGCGTCCGACACTTTAGGCATTAGAGCGTTCTCTTCCGACTAAGCGGTGGGGAACGCTGACGCGAAGCGGCTGAAGAAAACGCTGATCGCGCTGATTTTCTTTTTAAGTTATCAGCGAAAATCAGCCTCATCAGCGTTGTCAGCGTTCCTCTTTTATGTTGTAACATTTCTGGCTGATCCGAGTCAAGATGAAAAGCAGACGTCGCTTATGTCGGCTGTCCTCCTCGCGCAAGCCCAACCGCCGTTCAGCCTAACCCTCGACCCTGGGTAAATGGTAATTACAAATTACCAATTACCACAGAACAGGAGAGTCTTCATGTCACACCCTGAAACCGCCGAACACACCCGCCTGGCCGCGCACGGCGACCGCGCGGTGGACTGGAAAAAGTGGGGGCTGTATCTGAGCGAACGCGCCTGGGGCACAGTGCGCGAGGATTACAGCCCCGCGGGCAAGGCGTGGGAGTATTTCTCCCACGACCACGCCCGCAGCCGGGCTTACCGCTGGAACGAGGACGGGCTGGCCGGCATCTGCGACCGCCATCAACTCCTGTGCTTCGCGCTCGCGCTGTGGAACGGCAAAGACCCCATCCTCAAAGAGCGGCTGTTCGGCCTGACCGGGCCGGAGGGCAACCACGGCGAGGACGTGAAAGAATACTATTTCTACCTCGACAGTACGCCCACGCACTCGTACATGAAGATGCTCTACAAGTACCCGCAGGCCGCGTTCCCCTACGCCTGGCTGGTCGAGGAGAACCGCCGCCGGGGACGGGATGGTTTTGAATTTGAGTTGCTCGATACCGGCGTCTTCGCTGATAGTCGTTACTTCGACGTGTTTGTCGAATACGCCAAGGCGACGCCCGAAGACATCCTGATCAAAATCTCCATTGCCAACCGGGGGCCGGAGGCGGCGGAGATTCATGTCCTGCCCACGCTCTGGTTCCGCAACACCTGGTCGTGGGGTAACCAGGGACATCCCAATGCCCGCACCGCCAGGCCTGCCCTGAGCGACCCTGAGCGACAGTCGAAGGGCGAAGGGCCGGAGCTGCGCGCGATTAACGACGCGGTGATCTACGTCAGGCACGCCGAACTGGGCGAGCGCTGGCTTTATTGCAATGGGACAAACAATGGACGGGGGCACGCTTCGCGCCCGTCCCTACTTTTCACCGAAAACGAGACGAACAAGGAGCGGCTGTGGGCCGCGTCGAACGACTCGCCCTTCACCAAAGACGCCTTCCACGCCGCTGTCATCAGCGGGCAAACCGAGCGTGTGAACGGGAACCAGGTGGGGACGAAAGCCGCCGCGCATTACCGGCTGAAGCTCGGGCCGGGCCAGACGGTCAGCCTGCGCCTGCGGCTCAGCGACCAAAGCCCGGAGAAGATGTCCAACCCGTTCTACGACTTCGACGCGCTGTTCGCCCAGCGCCAGCGCGAGGCCGACGAGTTTTACGCGGCCGTCCAGCCCGCCGCGCTCAGCGACGACGAGCGGAACGTCCAGCGGCAGGCGTTCGCCGGGCTGTTGTGGACGAAGCAGTGGTATCACTACGACGTCGAGGAGTGGTTGAAGGGCGACTCGGCAGCGCCTCCGCCGCCCGCCTCGCGCCTCGCCGGGCGCAACGCGCAGTGGACGCACCTCAACAACCAGGACATCATCTCGATGCCCGACAAGTGGGAATACCCCTGGTTCGCCGCGTGGGACCTCGCCTTCCACTGCATCCCGCTCGCGCTGATTGACCCTGATTTTGCCAAGCGCCAGCTCATCCTCATGCTGCGCGAGTGGTACATGCACCCCAACGGGCAAATCCCGGCCTACGAGTGGGAATTCGGAGATGTCAACCCGCCCGTCCACGCCTGGGCCGCCTGGCGTGTGTACAAGATCGAGAAGAAGATGCGGGGCAAGGGTGACACGCTCTTCCTGGAGCGCGTCTTCCACAAGCTGCTGCTCAACTTCACCTGGTGGGTCAACCGCAAGGACTCGGAGGGCAACAACATCTTCCAGGGCGGCTTCCTCGGGCTGGATAACATCGGCGTGTTCGACCGCAGCGCGCCCCTGCCGACCGGCGGCCACATCGAGCAGAGCGACGGCACGAGCTGGATGGGCATGTACGCGCTGAATCTGATGACCATCGCGCTCGAACTCGCCCGCACCGACCCGGCCTACGAAGACGTGGCGACCAAGTTCTTTGAGCACTTCATGTACATCGCCTACGCGATGAACAACATCGCCGGCGAGGGTATCGAGCTTTGGGACCCGGAAGACGAGTTCCCCTATGACGTGCTGCACCTCGGCGACGAGCGCCATATGCGCATGAAGATCCGCTCGATGGTCGGCCTGATCCCACTCTTCGCGGTGGAGACGGTTGACCACGACCTGCTCGACGCTCTGCCGCGCTTCCGCCGCCGCATGGAATGGTTCCTCACCCACCGCCCCGACCTGGCCCGGCTGGTCTCACGGTGGTACGAGCCAGGCGACAAGTCGCGCCACCTGCTGGCCCTGATGCGCGGCCACCGCATGAAGCGCATCCTCAAGCGGATGCTCGACCCGAACGAGTTCCTCTCGGATTACGGCGTGCGCGCGCTCTCGAAGCACCACGAGTCCAACCCGTACATCCTGAGGGT
>DAOTXG010000585.1:0-10023 GCA_034435515.1 Anaerolineales bacterium | reverse complement strand
CCATCGGCTCATCGGCGGCGGGCTAACCGTAGGGCGCGCTTCCCCAAGCGTCGGCTGGGCGGTCACGACCGTCGGAGGCGGCAGAGTCGGTGAGGCCGCCGGCCTCCAGGCCGGGGCATTCACGGAAGCAGTTGGCGTGATCCCAGGCAGCGCCGCCGATGAGCCGATGGCGCGATTTGCCCCACAGGCCGTCAGGCCTGCCAGGACCAACAGAGCGAAAAGGACGCGCGCCCCGGTTCGCCCGAGTGAGGAGAGCATACGGGGTGGGATGATAACAAGAAGAGGGGAAAATGTCGAAGGCGCGCGAGCCGCGTTCAGCGCGCCACGAGCGGCAAAAAGCTCTTGAACGGCGGAGGGTTCGCCACACGACTCGCCAACAAACTGAAGGCCGCCAGGACCTCGCTCGCCTGGAAGTTGCAATGACCATAGCGGTCGACCCTCACTTCATCGTGGCGCGGGGTCATGCCCCGGGCGACCACTTTGACTCGATAATCCTGCGCTTGCTCATAGGGCACGACGGGATCGAGCGTGGTATGTTGGGTAACCAGGGGAACGAGAGGCCTTCCGGACGTCTGGTAATGCGCCTGAATCTCGGCCAGCGCCGCCGCGTCGGCGGTGAAGCGCTGCACACCGGCGTTGAGGGCAACGTCGTCGTTTGAGCCGGAATATACGCGGCCCTGGTTGTCAAACGGCTGGCCACCCAGCTTGACGATGCCATCATTCGTGGCAAAGACGTTATACCAGAGGACATTGTAGATTGTCTCGGAAATCGTCGTCGTGTCGGTGGGGACGTAGGCTGCCTGCGTGACACTTAAAAATTGAGTGACGGTGACCACATTCGCCAGGTTCAGGATCGCGGGCAGGATGTTGGTCGTGTAGTGGGCGTCCCAGTTGGCCATGAGCGTCGGGGGGATGCTGATGGCTACGCCCGGCATCAGGCCGGGGAAATAGTAATCGAACACGACGCGGAAATCGCCCCAATAATTAATCTGTTTGGTAAAGTCACCTATTGGCCCGCACAACGCCAGGCCGCCGTCAAAGACATCGGCATACTGCTCGACCGCCAGCGTCGTGATCAGCCCTCCCTCCGACGCGCCGGCCAAATAGACCTGGTCGAGCGTGGGCTGCTTCATTCTAAAGACGTTCACCAGGTCCACCACGTCGCTAACACCCTCACGGACGGCGAGGCCGTTGACGCTGTAACTGGTGGTGGCGAAGGCATATCCCAACTGGGTGACGAGGTCGGGGATGTATATGTCATCGGGAGGGGGCAGCCTGAGTTGATCTTCGGGGATGCCGATGGGTTGATCAGGCGCAATGTAGCCGTGGGCGTAAATGACGAGGTCATGATTCCAGGGCAGGGAGACAGGGAAACCGGGAGGCATACAGATGCGGTAGATAGCGCCGCTGGCCTGTGTCCCATCCGGCTCACAAGTTGCCAGAGGACGCGGAGCGGAGGGGGGAGGGGCATCTAGCGCGGCCGCCGGGTCCGGCCAACCCAACGCCGCGAAGGCCAGGCTCGTCAGGGTCAGAAGGCTAATCAACCGGGTGGGTCTTGGAGGAACTAGTTGGGACATGGCGCCCCCTCCCAAGGGGGTAGTGCGTTTGTCGGGCTTGCAACTCCGCCGGGGCGTTTAGAGCAGCCGGCGGCCAGGGCTTCTTGGAGCCTCTACCCATAGTTTAGCGCATCTTAGCCTATTTTCCGCACCCAGAAAATCGCTTTGTTCGGACGGCAGTCCCGAAGGGATGCTTCGCGATTGCACTGCCGTCCGGGCCAGCCGCAGTGCAACTGCGGCTGAAACTGCGGAAAACAGGCTTAGTAAAGTTGGCTATCGACATTGGCTATGAAACCTGACCAGGCGGTACCTCTCTGGCTATGGCAGTTAGCCCGTTGGGGCTTCCTCGTGTTGCTCCTGGGCGTGATCGCCCTCGCGTTCAGCCTATATTTAGGGCTGG
The DNA here is from genome assembly GCA_034435515.1 of Anaerolineales bacterium. Classification (GTDB taxonomy): domain Bacteria; phylum Chloroflexota; class Anaerolineae; order Anaerolineales; family UBA6663; genus DATDRS01. Next base: position 8,067 of record DAOTXG010000585.1, on the reverse strand, counting down.
CCGACCCGCCGCGCGCCGGGCCGCTGCGCTGGCAGGACGATTTTAAGGGCGACGTGACCCGCTGGGAGTTCGTGACGCCCAGCGGAGTAGGGTTGGGGCCTCAGGCAGGCGCGCTGCTGGCCGAATTCACCGCGCCCGGACAGGCGGCCTTCGGGCTGACTCCCGGCCCGGCCGGGGATTTCACGCTGGAAATCGCGGGGACGCAGACCGAGGGCGAGAGCGGCGCCGCCTATGGGCTGGTGTTCGACTGGCAGGACGAGGCGCATTACAGCGCGGCGCTGGTCAATGGCAATGGCTACGCCGAGGCCTATCGCCAGGCTGGCGCCGAGCGGGAACAGTGGTTTGTCTGGCAGCAGTGGCCGCACATCCTGGTCCCGCCCGAGAGCAACCGGGTGCGGGTGGACGCGCGGGGGACGAGCATAACGGTGAGGGTGAACGACGAGGTGCTGGTGGAAGCGGAGCGGGCCGCCGGGGCCGCGCCAGGCCGGGTAGGCGTGATCGCTCGCGGCATAGGGCCGGGGAAAGTGGTGTTCAGCTGGGTGAGGTTGTGGGCGCCTTGACCCAGGTGCCCGGTGACGGCCTCACTTCAACGGCGTCTTCGACGGCACACCCGGCCGCCTGGGATAAATGGGCGGGGTGGCCGCGACTTTCTTGAAGACGACCAGGTAGCGGGTCTCGGCGACGCCGGGCAGTTCCACCGGGACGATCTGCTCCAGCTCGCCGCCCAGTCGTTTGACGGCGACCCCGGCGGCCTGTGTCTCGGCGGGCGCGCTCTCGCCTTTTTGCGCCAGCGCGCGCCCGCCGCGCCTCACCAGCGGCAGCAGGTATTCGACCAGCACGGGCATCTCGGCGACCGCACGCGCCACGGCCCAATCGTACTGCTCACGGTGGGTCGGGTCCTGGCCGATTTCCTCCGCCCGCGCTTTCACCACTTGCACGCCGCTCAACTTGAGTTTCTCGACCACCGCCTCGCAAAACTTCGCTTTCTTGCCGGTCGCCTCGACGAGCGTTAACTGCAGCTGCGGGCAGACGATCTTCAAGGGAATGCCCGGAAACCCCGCGCCCGTCCCCACGTCGACCAGCCTGGCGCGCGCCCGGAAGTCCGGCCCCCGGAACGCCTTCAGGATCGAGACGGAATCCAGGAAGTGCTTGATCTGAATGCCTTGCGCGTCTCTGATCGCCGTCAGATTGAATTGCGCATTCCACGCCTGCAGCTCGTCCGCGTAAATCTGAAACAGGGACAACTGCGCCGGAGTCAGCTCCAGGTTGAGCAAGGCGCGCGCGCCGGAGGCGAGAGAATCCATTGGACAAATTATACGATAGTGAGGCAATCAGGGCGCAAATCTCGCAATTGCCGATGTGACAGTCATCCGCTTGAAAAGTGACTTCTGTCCGCATCGCCTCGGGGTGATGTGCGATAAGATGTTTCTACGCCCGACCAGCCTCTGGACGCCTGATGAAGATGTGGCGGCTTCTTGTCCTTCCGAACGCCGCGGCTGACAAGCCTGGAGAGCAGAGACGACAAGCGTTGTGTTCAAGGAACACAACGCTTGCGCTTTTTAAGTCCCCCCCCTTTGCGCCATTGGAGGAAACAGCATTGCATAGCCTGGGCGGGCGCGAAGGGGGGAGGCCAAACTGGAATTTGCTCTAAACGACTGGCGGACGCCGCAATCCAAAGGAGGTGAGCCTATCCCCCATCGTCTATCGTCGTTTGTTCCAACGAACCGTATCTCCGCTTGCGTACGTTCAAGAAAGGAGCACCTATGAACCTCGGCGGTTATCGCAACCGTGTAGCCCGCGTGGACCTGACCGGCGGGCAAGTCGCTTACGAACCTCTCAATCAGGACGATCTCCGCAAATACATTGGCGGGCGCGGGTTGGGCGCCAAGTACGTCTTTGACAATGGCCCCGACGTCGACCCTCTTTCGCCTAAAAATATCCTCGTCTTCATGACCGGGCCGCTCAGCGGCACGGACGTGAACCTGAGCGGGCGCATCGCCGTGTGCACCAAGTCGCCGCTCACGGGCGCCATCGTCGACTCGCACCACGGCGGCTGGAGCGGCGCGCGCCTGAAGTGGGCCGGGTTGGACGGGATCGTCTTCTCCGGCAAGTCCGAGAAGCCCGTCTACGCGCTGGTGAAGCAGGGCGAGGTCACCCTGCACAGCGCCGACGACCTGTGGGGCAAGGGTACGCACGAGACCGTGACTGCGCTCGAGGAGAAATATCCCGGCAAAGACGTCTCGGTCATGTGCGTCGGCCCGGCGGGCGAAAACCGGGCCGCGTTCGCCTGCATCATGAACGAGAACGACCGGGCCTCGGGGCGCGGCGGCACGGGCGCGGTGATGGGGTCGAAGAACCTCAAGGCCATCGTCGTCCTCGGCAAGCACGCCGACCGGCCCAGGCCGTTCGACAAGGACGCCTTCAAGGCCGCGCACGCCCAGGCGCTGGCGGAACTCAGCGACGAGAAAGTCGTCACCGCGCCGCGCAAAGGCGGCCTCTCGGTCTACGGCACGAACGTGTTGATGAACGTCATCAACACCATCGGCGCCATGCCGACGAGGAACGCCAAAGAGACCTTCTTCCCCCAACACGAGGCGATCAGCGGCGAGAAGGTGAAGGAAACCGTCCTCGTGGACGACCCGACCTGCCACGCCTGCCCCGTCGCGTGCAAGAAGGAGGTCGAGGTCAACAGCAAATACAACCTGCGGATGGAAAGCGTCGAGTACGAGTCGGCGTGGGCCTTCGGCGCCAACTGCGGCCTGGGCGAGGTGAACGCGCTCGCCGCGCTCATCGACCGCGCCAACGACCTCGGGCTGGACACCATCGAGTCCGGCAACGCGCTCTCCGTGGCCATGGAGGCGACCGAACTGGGCCTGCTCGACGGGAAGGGCCTCGCCTGGGGCGACGCGGACGCGATGCTCAAACTGCTCGGCGACATCGCCCATCGCCAGGGCATCGGCGCCGACCTGGCCGACGGCCCGGCGCGCGCAGCCAGGAAATGGGGCCATCCCGAAATCTCGATGAGCGTGAAGGGCATGTCCATCCCCGCCTACGACCCGCGCGGCATCAAGGGCATGGGCATCGCCTACGCCACCTCCAACCGCGGCGCGTGCCACCTGCGCGGCTACACCCCGGCGGCGGAAGTCGTCGGCAACGTGCTCGGCCCGGCCAGCGTGGAAGACCCGCTCAAGTGGGAGGGCAAGGGCAAACTGACGGTGATCTTCCAGAACGTCCACGCCGCGACGGACTGCCTGGACGTGTGCAAGTTCGCCACGTTTGCCGAGACGCTGGATACCTTCGCCAGGCAGTACGCCGCGATCACCGGCAACCCGATGACGGCGGACGACCTGGTGAAAGCCGGCGAGCGCGTGTACAACCTGGAGCGCCATTACAACAACCTGGCCGGCTTCCGCGAAGGCTCGGACTACCTGCCGGAGCGGTTCCTCAAAGAGCCTTCGACCGGCCCCGGCTCCAAGGGCCAGGTGTGCGAGCTCGAGCCGATGCTGAAGGAATACTACGAGGCGCGCGGCTGGGTGAACGGCGTCGCGCCGGAGAGCAAGTTGAAGGAACTGGAGGTCATCTAGCAGGGCAGGGGTGCGTCGCACTGTGGAAGTGCGCCGCATCTGAAAGTCGGAGATCGTCTGGCGCGAAGGCTGGAGGAGAGTTCGCGCGAAAACGACGGCGGGCCGCGAGGTCCGCCGTCGTCGCCACCGCAGGCGCTTTACGGACACTGAATCACGCCCTGCGCCCACAGACAATTGCCGCAGGTGGGGAAGGTGTTGCCGTAGCAGTCCTCGGCGTTCGATTGCGACAGATCGCAGCCGCCGCAAACGGCGCAGGGCGAAAAGTCGAATGTCCGCACGCGCTTGCGGAAGGCGACGTGCTCCGGCGCGTTCCACAGGACGCTCAAGTCGTGGTCGGCCACGTTGCCGACAATCCAGCGCCGGAAGAGGCATTCACGCTCGCCGGCAAAACTGACGTGGCTGTGCAGGAGCGGCAGGCACGGGCTGAAGCCGCCATCCCAGGCCACCGCCGCCGCGCCGCTCTCGACGAAAGGACAGCGATCGTTCGCCGCGCCCAGGTTGCTCCCGGCGAACGTCACGTTGCGGTTGCTCCGCAGCGCCTGATACAGCGGCCCCCGCGTGACTTCATTCACGTCCATTTTGGGCAGGCTCAAGCGCGGCACCCACCGCGAGGGCAGGTAGGCGATGTCGGTCAGGGCGCGGGCGTACAGCGTCTCGCCGCGCAGTTCGGCGGTGTAGGGCAGGACGTTGGTCGCCAGAAAGCGCGACGCGCCCAGACGGCCGGCGAGGCGCAGGAGGGCGGGCAGATCGGCGATGTTGCGCTTCATCGCCACGAAGGCGATCCCGATCTCCGGCGTGGGCAGTTGGAAAATCCACGTGCGGCGCAAGTCGCGGAAGCGCGCGACGTTGGCGATCACGTCGGGCAGCGCCGCGCCCAGGCGCACGTCGGCGTAACTCTCCGGCGTGGCCCCGTCAATCGAAACCCACAGCCCGTCGAGCCGGGCGGCGATCAAGCCGCGCGCGACCTCTGCGGTGAGCAACGTGCCGTTGGTGATCAGCTCGACCGGCGAGCCGAGCGCTTTGACCTGCGCGACCATCTCGACGATGTGCGGGTGCGCCAGGGGCTCGCCGAGGCCGCCGAAGAAGACCAGCGGCGGGGGGGCGAAAGCGCGCAGGCCCTCGAGGAGGCGGGCGAACGTGGCCGCGCTCATGTTGCCGGACGGTTCGTCCCAAACGTTCCGGAGGCAGGTGCGGCAGGCCAGATTACACCGGCTGGTTGGCTCGATGTACAGCTTCGTGAGCGGCGACATTTCTTGAATAAACATAGCGCGGCCTCCTGCCGCAGCCGAGCGTAGGACAGGCCGCTGGCTTGTCCTGCCTGGGACACGCTGCGCGTGGCGCGCGAAGCGTGTCCTACGAATCTGCACGGATCGCTTGGATGTTGTCGAGCAATTCTCAGGATAAGCCGCGCTGACTCCGGGCGGGAGTGACGATTGTCCTCGGAGGCGGCGCCATCCGTCGCCTCCGAGGACAAAACGGGGGAAGATGATGGAGTTGGGCGCGTAACGGGCCGTTCGACCCCTGCCCTGCCCCCGTCGGGTACACATTCGCTGCGCTCAGTGCGCTTCGCGAGTTCCCTGACAGGGGCAGGGAGTTCCCTTCCCTGTTCGGGATTTTCCGAACGGGGGAGGGTTAGGGTGGGGGTTCAAAACGCCGGCGCCCACGGCCTCATCAGCGTCACCACGTCGCCCTCGCGGATGGGCGCCTCCAGGCCGCCGACCAGATAGTGGAACCGCCCGTTGACGACCAGGCGCGAAGTGGGGCGGACGGTGAGGCCATCCGCATTGAGCAGCAGGTCGGCCACGGCGTAGGCTTTCGTGACCGCGGGCAGGAACGCGTACACGGTGTCGCCCTCGAACTCGAACTCCGTCCCGCCGCGCCCCACGCGCCCCCAGAACTCGCCGGTGAATTTGAGAGTGATGTGGGCCACGTCGTTTTCTTAGCCGCCCCCCACTGGCGGGAACACATCCAAATGCCTGGCGCCGCCGAGGCGCGTGTCAAGACCGTTCAGGTGGCGGATGTCGCGCCCGTCGAGCATCACGGCCACGTGCCCGGCGAGCGCGCCGTCGTCGCGCCAGACGGAGGGGACGAGTCGTGGGTGCTGCGCCGTGAGCGCGCGCAGAACGTCCCCCACCGTCTGCCCGGCGCGGGTCTTAACCTCAACCGTCTTTGAGCCGGCGATCTGGCGCAGTGTTGCATAGAGTCGAATTTCCATGCCTTCATTCTAACGCCGCAAAGTTCGGAAGGCAACATGTTAATGGCTACAATGCGGAGGTTTATACTCTGAGAAACGAGGGGGAGGTGAGAAGGGGTTGGCGTCAACGGGGGTTGGCGTCAACGGATATGCAACCGCTTCGCGTAAACGGATGAGGCGGCGTCATCATCCGCTAATCCGTTATCCCATCCGCTGACCGGCCAGTTTCGGCGGCAGCGACCTGTCAGCGGATGCTTCGCCTAGCGGATTAGCGGATGAGGCGGCGCCATCCACGACGCGAAGCGGCTGCCGATCCACCCGCGCAGACCTGGGAGGTCTTCGAGACCTCCCAGGTCTCTGCCCCACGGCTGTCGGCGATATCCGCTCATCCGCTATCCCATCCGCTGACCAGTCAGATTGCCAGCACTCGCTGAGTCTGTCAGCGGATGCTTCGCCTAGCGGATTAGCGGATGAGGCGGCGCCATCCACGACGCGAAGCGGCTGCCGATTCGCCCGCGCAGACCTGGGAGGTCTTCGAGACCTCCCAGGTCTCTGCCCCACGGCTGGCGGCGATATCCGCTCATCCGCTATCCCATCCGCTGACCAGTCAGATTGCCAGCGCTCGCTGAGTCTGTCAGCGGATGCTTCGCCTAGCGGATTAGCGGATGAGGCGGCGGCATTCGCTGCGCGCGCCATGACGCCAGGCTCAGACCCTAAGCGTTTGCGAAACCCTGAAGGTCTCAACCGACGGTAATGCTATAATCCCCCGCCCAGGGACGCTGAATGTTCAACCCGCCTTCCCCACAACCGCCTGCGCCGCTGACGGCTCTTTGGCCGTGCCGCCGGACGCGCCCGACGTTGCCCATTGGGTCGAAGGAACCAGCGCCTCTGATGTATAATTATGAAAGACACTGCTCCCAGGCTAACACCCGGTTTGATTATGACCGACTTAACCATCCCGACCGACGACGCCTTGTGGCGCGAGTTGAACGAAATTGCTCAACAGCAGAACGTGACCGTCACGGATGTGGCGCTTCAGGCCCTCCGAGTCTACGTCAAGGCCAGCGCCGCACGCCACGCGCAGCGCTACAGCTTCATTGGCATCGGCCGGCACAAGCACGGCCCGGCCTCGACACAAGCGGAGGAAATTCTTCAACGGGAGGTTGACCGCCGCACGGGTTGGGGGCGCGCGACGTGACTGCTCTTCTGGACACCGGCTTGCTGTTAGCCGTATTAGATCGCGACGACGACCTGCACCAGATCGCGACGCTGGCGTTGGAAGAAGAGCCGGAGACGATCTTGCCGGACGTGGTTCTGCCCGAATTAGGTTACCTGATACAGCGGGAGTTAGATACAGCCGTCCTCGCCCAGTTCCTGCGCGCCGTGGCCGGGGGGGAGTTGAGAATCGAATATGTCCAAACCGCCGATCTCGCCCGGGCGGCAGACCTGCTCGAGAAATATGCAGATAGCGGAGTGGATTTTGTGGACTGTGCCATCGCGGCCATGGCCGAACGCCTTAATATCACTCGTGTCTTGACCGTGGACCGCCGTCACTTCTTGTTGTTCCGGCCACGCCACTGTCCAAGCTTTGAAATCGCTCCCTGACCTGCGCCCCGCACTCACGGTGAATGGCTATGAGGTTGGGCTACTTCCAGGCACTCTAAAAAAACAAGGGGCCTGCGCCGTCGTTGACGCAGGTCTCTGTTCTTCTTGCCCCTTGTAGGGGAGCGCCGCTTGCGCCCCGCCCGCGTTCTGCGGAGCAAGCAGCGCCCGGCTCAGACCCTAAGGGTTTGCGAAACCCTTAGGGTCTCGACTGGCGGCGATGCTATAATCTCCCCGCCCAGGGAAAACTCCGTGTCGCGCGAATCCCCCCCACCGTCAAACACCCCCATGGCGCAGTTGGCCCGCATTGCGCTGCTCGTCGTCGGCCGGCTGGGCGGCGGCGCGCTGGCGCTCGTCCTCAGCCCGTAGTTGTGGCGCGGCCAAACCGCCTGACTACGATAGAGGCTGAGATTTGCTTCTGGAATTTGGCGTCAACGGATATGCACCCGCTTCGCGTAAACGGATTAGTCGCAATACTGTTTAGTTAGTGCTCTCCAACCGTGTCCTCGCGGTTGGGAACGCCCGCGAGGACGCGGGCTTTGAGCATTTTTTAAACAGGCTCTTAGCGACGCGAAACCACCCGCCACCGCCAGCCTTCTATCGTCAGGGCCAGGCGAAAGGCCAGCGAGTCAAAGAAACGGGCGAGGGAGTAAAAGGGGGTAGGCTCAGGGCGCGGCCGGCTGTCCG
>DAOTXG010000584.1:0-2583 GCA_034435515.1 Anaerolineales bacterium | reverse complement strand
GCAAGGGAGCGGGGGAGCAGAGGCGCAAGGGCGATACTCCCCTGCACCACTGCCCCCCGACTCCCCTGCCTTATTATCAGCGACAGGGGTCTTAGATTTGCTCACTCAACTCGTGAACAAATCGCTCGTCATCGCCGACAGTGAGCAGGATGTCGAGACGCGCTACCATCTGCTGGAGACGATCCGGCAATATGCGCGCGAGAAGCTGTTGGAGGTTGGGGGCGGGGAGCAGGTGCGCGATCGGCATCTGGCGTATTTTTTCCAGTTAGGCGAGCAGGCCGAGCCGAAACTGCGCGGGCCGGATCAGGTGGCGTGGCTGGACCGACTGGAGAGAGAGCTGGATAACCTGCGCGCGGCGCTGGAGTGGTCGCTGGAAAGTAGGGGCGATCCCTTGCGGTCGCCCGATCCCTTGCGGTCGCCCGATCCCCTGCGGTCGCCCGATCCTTTGCGGTCGCCCGAAACCGGGTTGCGGCTAGTCTCGGCGCTGTTGTGGTTCTGGCATATCCGCGGCCACAAGAGCGAAGGCGTGGAATGGCTGGAGCGCGCGCTAGCCGCGGCGACGAGGGAGCGCGATGAGCAGCCTCTCGCGCCTGACCGCGCCCGGCTTCAGGCAAAGGCGCTCCGGGTGGCTGGATTCCTGGCGGCGATGCTGGGTGAGACGACGAGGGCGGCGGCGCACTCAGAGGCCAGCCTGGCGCTCTATCGAGAACTCGACCCCGTAGACAAGCAAGGCCTGGCCTATGCCCTCCGAACCCTGGCCGAGGTAGCCGATGACCAGCAGGACTTTGCCAGGGAGAAGGCCTTGATTGAGGAGAGCCTGGCTCTCTTTCGTGAAATCGGAGATAAATTTGGCATCGCCGAATGCCTGAACAATCTGGGCGGTATGGCGCTTATCAATGGCGATTACGAACGAACCAGGGCGATCTGGGGCGAAGCCCTGGCCTTACGCCAGGACATCGGCGACCGGGATGGAATCGCGCTCACTTTCCTCAGCCTGGGAGGCCTGGCTTTTTCGCAGGGTGACTATGGACAGGCTAAGGAAATGTATAGTGAAAGTCTGGCCGTTTTTCGCGAGGTGGGGAACAAGTGGATGATGGGCAATGCGCTACATAACCTGGGAGAGGTAGCCTGGGCGCAGGGCGACTACGAGCAGGCAACTACGTTGTTTGAACAAGCGCTGGCCCTCGGGCAGGACGTGGGCGAGAAGTACTGGATGGCCGGCGCGTTGTATCGGCTGGGGGACTTAGCCCGCGCACAGGGCGACTACAACGAGGCCGCGGCCAAGCTGGAGGAGGCCCTGGGGCTGGTGCGCCAGGTGGGCAACAAGAACGCCATCGCCGCCACACTGTGCGGCCTGGGGGAAGTGGCCTGGGCGCAGGGCGATTATGCCCTGGCAGCCAGGAAATACGAGGAGGCGCTGGCGATAGGTCACGAGACAGAGGGCCAACTCACCATCGCCTATGCCCTGTACGGCCTGGGAAAAGTCGCCCGGTCCCGGGGCGAGTTGGCCTCGGCGTACGCGCTGCACAAGGAAGCCTTAGAGATATGGTGGGGGGATAACTATCAGTGGGGCATTGCCTATGCGTTAGAGGCGCTGGCAGTCCTGGCCGCTGCCCGGCAGCAGATGGAACAGGCGGCCCGCCTGTTTGGCGCGGTCGAGAAACTGCACGAACTCATCCGGTTCACGCTGTCGTTGGCCGAAATCGAGGAGCGCGAGCGCAACCTGGCCGCCGTGCGCGCCGCGCTGGGCGAAGAAGCGTTTGCGGCGGCCTACGCCGAGGGGCAGGCAATGACGGTGGAAGAGGCGGTGGACGCGGCGCGGGCGCTGGGGGGGGAGAAGACGGATTAGCGGAATGAACGGATTTGACCTGCGGCTAATCCGCCAATTCTGAAAATCCGTCTTCTTCCCCCGAGGCGGAGGGGCGGGCGATGACAGTGGCGGAGATGATTGAGTACGCGCTGGGGAAACGTTGTATGCTCGTTTCAATGTCGTCGAATTATCAATCAGATATGGTCACACCCATTTCATTTGTGATGTACTGCACAGTAGAAACTTGCGAAAGCCATATGGAAGAGTAGAATTCAGGTATGGGGAAAGTTTAGAAGGTGTAAGATAGGCCAGAGAGGGTGACATGACTAAGCGAAAAGGCACTAGGAGCAGTAAGGGGAAGACCAGCCGCCGAACTACAGTTCGGCGTAGTGAAGGAATCCACGTAGGGGATATTTCTGGTGGCACCGGTTTTGCCATCGGGCCAGGAGCGCATTCCATCGTAACCCAGACAGGCGGCGCGACAGCCGATGAGATTGCCCAAGCTTTCAGTCTGCTTCAGCAGAAAGTGAAACTGTTGCCGGAAGGGTCGGATAAGAATGTGGCGCATAACGCAGTTCAAGCATTGGAAACAGAGGCCCGCAAAGGGGAGCGAGCGGCCGAGAGCCAGGTGCAGAAATGGATGAATTTTCGCAATACCGCAAAAGTCACTTTTTGACTTGACGAACGGGGTTCTCATGGCAAACTGTCTCTTTGCGACTAAACAAGGAGCAGACCATGAGAACCCCCAAGGTATTATATCCGACCGCGCCGAC
>DAOTXG010000583.1:0-5114 GCA_034435515.1 Anaerolineales bacterium | reverse complement strand
CCGCCCGGGCTTACTTTCGCGGCGTGATCCAACAGCGCCCCCCGGCCTATTCAGCCGTCAAACGCGGCGGCAAAAAAGCCTACGAGCTGGCCCGCGCCGGCGTCGCCCTCGAACTGGCGCCGCGCCCGGTTGAAATCCACTCGCTTGCAGTGCTGGACTGGGCCCCGCCCGATTTCGCGCTCGACGTGACCTGCTCCGCCGGGACGTACATCCGCTCGCTCGCGCACGACCTCGGACAGAGGCTCGGCTGCGGCGCGCACCTCACGGCCCTGCGGCGGTTGGCGTCGGGGAACTTCACGGTGAATCAGGCGGTGATCCTGGACGAGCTGAAAAAGTCATTTGTAATTGGTAATTGGGAAAGTCATCTCCGCCGGGCCGACGAAGCCCTGCCGGACTGGCCCGAACTGCGTCTGGCCGACGCCGCCGTGCAGCGCCTCGTGCACGGGCAGACCATCCCGCTGGACGAAGCGGGGCGTGCAGCCCATTGGGCGCGCGCGTATAATTCGGCGGGAGACCTCATCGCCATCCTACGAGCCGACACTCAATACCACAAGTGGCATCCGCATATCGTCCTCGTCCCGCCTCGCGCTGATTACTAATTACTCATTACTCATTCCGAATTCCCGACTCCCCCATGCACCCCGTCAACTCCCTCGAAGACCTCCGCCTTGCCCAACCCGCCTGCCTCACCATCGGCGCATTCGACGGCGTGCACCGCGGCCACCAGGCGCTGATCGGCGAGATGGTGAAACACGCCCACGCGACTGGGCGGGCAGCCGTCGTCCTGACGTTCTTCCCGCATCCGTCGGTCGTCCTGCGCGGCCGCCGCCCGTCTTTTTATATTTCCACGCCCGAAGAGAAAGCCGAATACTTCGCCGGGCTGGGCGTGGAGGCGGTCGTCACGCACCCCTTCAACGCCGAAGTTTCCCAGATCACCGCCGTGGACTTTGTCGAGCGGCTAATCCGGTACGCCCGCCTGAGCGAACTCTGGTGCGGCGATGACTTTGCGCTGGGTCACAAGCGGCAGGGCGACGTGACCTTCCTCCAGGCCGAGGGCGCGAAGCGCGGCTTCACCGTCAACGTCGTCCCGCCCATCCTGATTGATGGCGAAGTGATTTCCAGCACGCGCATCCGCCAGGCCCTGCGCGACGGCGCGGTGGAACAGGTGGCGCGCTTCCTCGGGCGGCCTTTCCGCCTGCCGGGCGAGGTGGTCGAGGGGGCGAAACGCGGGCGCACGATCGGCATCCCCACCGCCAACCTGGCCATCTGGGAGGAACGCGCGATCCCGGCGGTCGGCGTCTACGCCTGCCGCGCGCAACATCACGGACGGCCTTTAGGTCGCGAACGGCCTTTAGGCCAGTCTCCTGGGGACGCGGGCAGCGCCTATCAAGCAGTCGTCAACATCGGCTTCCGCCCGACCTTCAATACTGCCGAACCCCGCTTGACCGTCGAGGCCCACTTGTTAGACTTCCCCGCGGAGGGCAACCTCTATGGCTCGACGCTCACCCTCGAATTCGTCGCCCACCTGCGCTCTGAGATGAAATTCCCTGGCGTCGAAGCGTTAGTGGCCCAAATCCGAAGCGACATCGAGTCAGCGCGGCAAATCTTACGTGTGTAGCGCGTATTCCGTATTGCGTAGAGTTGCCTTTACGCAATACGCATTACGCAATACGCCATACGGACATGCCTGAATCTCGTCAAATTTATCTCCTCAGCCCCAAACACCTCAGCCCCGAAACCATCGCCGTCGCCTTCGCCAAGACCTCGCGCAGCCCGGAAACCTTCCGCGAGATTGCGGCGGGCCTGACCGAGGCGAAGTCGGCGGAGTTTCACGAGAAGTGGGTGGTGGGATATGGTCACTCGTCCGTCGCCGAGCACGCCGTCCTGCACCTCGCCGTCGAGAACGTCTCGCGGCTGGCGATTGAAAGCCTGGAGTCCAACCGGCTGGCCTCGTACACGGAGAAGTCCACGCGCTACCAGATGTGGAATGCCGACAGTTTCTATACGCCGCGCGTCATCGCCGAAAGCCGCCACGCCGGACTCTACCAGCAGACCTGCGCCCGGCTGTTCGAGACTTATCTGCGCTCGCTGGCGCCGGTGAAGAAGTTGATGCAGGCCAAGTACCCGCGCAAAGACGGGGAGAGCGAGGCCCGCTGGGATGGCCGCCTCCGCTCGAAGTACGTGGACAACTGCCGTTTCCTGCTCCCGGCCAGCGCGCTGGCGAACGTGGGTATGACGGCGAATGCTCGCGTGCTGGAAAGCACCATCCGCAAGATGCTCTCCCACCCGCTGGAAGAAGTGCGCGAGATCGGGGCGGAAGTCAAGTGCGTCTCCCAGGCCGAAGTCCCGACGCTAGTGAAGTATGCGGACGCCGCGCCGTATCAGTCCGAGACAGCGGCGGCGTTGACGGCGGCAAGTGGCAACTGGTCGCGAAGCATGGCAGGTGACAGGCCGACCTCCAATGCGCAGGTGGAGTTAGTAGACTATGATCCCCACGCCGAGGACAAGTTTCTGGCGGCCTGCCTCTACCGCTTCGGCGGGGCGTCGTTTGCCGAATGCCGCGCGGCGGTAGCCGGCATGACCGCCGAGCAAAAGGCGGCGCTGGCGGGCGAGGCGTTGGGACGACTGCAAAAGTACGACGTCCCCCTGCGTGAATTGGAGCACGTCACTTATACTTTTGAGGCCGTGATGGACCAGGGCGGTTACTTTGAGCTTAAGCGCCACCGGATGATGACGCAAAGCCCCCAGCGGTTGACCTGTGCTCTGGGGTACGTCATCCCCCGCGCATTCGAGGAGGCGGGCCTCGCCGACGAGTACCGGGCGGCGATGGACGCCGCCGCCGAAGCCCACCCGATGATCGCCGCCGACTTCCCCGAAGAAGCCAGTTACGTCGTCGCTAACGGATTCAACCGCCGGGTGTTAATGACGATGAACCTGCGCGAAGCCTTTCACGTCTGCGAACTGCGCGGGACGCCGACGGCCCACTTCTCCATCCGCCTCACCGCCGGGCAGATTTACGAGGCGATTGCCAGGGTTCACCCGGTGCTCGCCGGGTATATGCGGTGCAGGGACAATCCGCATTGGAAAGAGATTGAGCAGGAGTTTTTTGCGGAGATGAGGTCGAGGCTTCAGCCGGGAGAGGCAAGAATAACCGGCTAAAGCCTCGATTCCAACTCTGTCCGGAGGAGAGTCGAGGCTTCAGCCGGGGGAGGCAAGGGTAACTGGCTAAAGCCTCGAGTCCAACTCTATCCTGAGGAGTCGAGGCTTCAGCCGGGGGAGTCAAAAATCGTCGTTGGGATCGGTGAAATCAACCACGGGATAACGACGAAATGCATCTGCCAACCAATCCTCACCCTTTTGCTTGAGATAGTAGTGATAGCTTGAAAACGGCCAATCCTCGCTTCGGGATACATATCCATGCTTGACCGGATTGTGATGGGCGTAGTTGAAATGTGTCCAGTAGTCAGCATCGCTGCGAATGCAGGTATCCCAGTAGTTATGCCACACCTGGCGTCCGCGTGCGCCATCTCGTCCATTTAAAGCGTGGGAGGTGTGTCCATGCAGTCGCCCAAAGAAACCAGGCAGGGCCGCCCCAACGCGGCTCTTGATCAAAAGATGGTAGTGATTGTCGAGGATCACCCACGCGGCCAATTGAAAATCAAACTCGATCGTCAACAGCTTGAGTTGATCGCGGAGAAGGTCCTTGTAGCCCTCCGGTTGCAATAGGCGTCGCTTTTGATAAATCGCGCCAGTGATCATGTACCACGTATCGTCGAGATAGATGTGAGGCGGATGGTGAGTATGACGTGACATGCACAACACCCCCGGCTAAAGCCTCGATTCCGAATCTCTCTTCAGGAGTCGAGGCTTTAGCCGGGTAAGCCAACCGATTCCAAAGCTCTCTTCAGGAGTTGAGCCTTTAGCCGGGCTAAGCCAACCGGCTGAAGCCTCGAGTCCAACATTACATTGATCCGTGAAGTTCGTTCGATCTGTCATTCTCATGGGCACGTCCGCCCCTCATCCGGGATCCCATACGCCGCCCGTTCCTCCGCCGTCAGGTCGCGCACTAGCAACGAACACGCATATTGGATGGCGTCGCGATAATCTACATCCCACAGGCGCGCTGTCCCATCCAGACCGACGGTAAGCACAAACCTGCTGTCGGGCGAGAAGGCTGCGCCAGTGACTGCGTCAGTGTGACCGGCGAAGAGGCGCAGTTGTTCACCCGTCTCGATATTCCACAGCCTGGCGGTCCAATCCTGGCTACCGGTGAGGATGTATTTGCCATCAGGCGAGAAGGCCACCGCCATCACCTCGCCCGCATGGCCGGTGAAAATTTGGAGTTGTTTGCCCGTCTCGGTCTCCCACAACCGCGCGGTCTGATCGCGGCTGCCGGATAGCACACGCTCCGCGTGACCGTCGGCGGAGAAGACAACTGCGCCAACGACGGCGGTGTGTCCGATAAAAGTGCGTATTTGCTGTCCAGATAGAGCATCCCACAACACTATGGTCCGCCCCTGCGATTGAGGATCAGTACCAGTGAGGAGGTACTCCCCGTTTGGGGAAAGGGCCACAGAAGCCAGGCCGGGAACAGTGAAAGTACGACGCCGTTGACCGCTCTCGGCATCCCACAGTGTCGCCATCTCATTACTACTGCCAGTCACGAGGGACTTGCCATCGGCCGAGAAGGCTGCGGCCAACACCGGGTCGGCGGGGGTGAAAACCTGAAGTTCTCGCCCTGTCCCGGCCTCCCATAACCGCGCGGTTGCGTCATCGGCGGTCAGCACGTATTGGTCATTCGCTGAAAAGGCCAGAGTATTCACGGCGGCCGTATGGCCGATGAGTTGATGGACTTCGTCATTCTGCTGAATGTCGCGCAAACTGACCGTTCCATCGCGCTCCCCCAGAAGCAGGGCCTCCCCATCGGGCGAGAAGGCGGCGGCAGATACCGAAGCCGAGGGGTTAGTGAAGGTGCGTGGTTGAGTCTGCGGCCCGACGTACCAGAGCCGCGCGGTTCCATCCCAACTCCCGGTCAGCACGTATTTGCCATCCGGCGAGAAAGCAACACTCCAAACGGCATCAGTATGCCCGAGAAAAATATGTGTTTCCTGGCC
>DAOTXG010000582.1:0-19667 GCA_034435515.1 Anaerolineales bacterium | reverse complement strand
CGCGCGTGGTGGTGAGCTCAGACGCGCGGCGCCGCACGACTGGCGCACGATGAATTCCACCGGCAAGCGCACCTGGTCGGGGCGGCGCTCCGGGTGAGCCATGCGCGCCAGGAGCATCTCGGCGGCCGTCTGGCCGAGGGCGTAGGTGGGCTGGCGGACGGCTGTCAGCGGCGGCGACAGCAGGTCGGCCCACGGAATGTCGTCGAAGGCGACGAGGGCTATGTCTTCCGGGATGCGCAGCCCCTGCGTATGGATAGCGCCCAGCGCACCAAGCGTGATCAACGTATTGCCGGTGAAGAGCGCCGTCGGCCGGTCCGGCAGACTCAGGAGTTCCAGCACCTTGCGGCAGCTGTCGTCCACCTGCCGGTAGTCGGCCCGGCGGATCAGGCTCGGGTCGACGGGCAGGTGGAAGTCGGCCAGGGCCTGTTCGTAACCGGCCCGGCGCTCGTGGCTCGTGGTGATATCCTGCTGGCCGACGATGGCGCCGACGCGCCGATGACCCAGCGCCAGCAGATGCGCGACCGCCTGCCTGGCCCCGGCCACGTTGTCCACCAAGATGGTATCCACCAGCACGTCCGTCATCAGGCGATCCAGCGCCACAACCGGGATGTGGCCGCGGAGCAGTTTGAGATCATGTCCGGCGCTCGTGGCCGAGGCCAGGATGATTCCGGCGACATTTTCGTCGTGCATCACTTCCAGATAAAGCCGCTCGCGTTCGGCGTCTTCGTCGGTGTTGCACAGGATCAGCGAGTACCCATTGCGCGAGGCGATGTCTTCGACGCCGCGTGTGACGGAAGTGTAGAAGAGGTTTTGAATATCGGAGATCACCAAGCCGATGACGTGGGTGCTTTTGGTCCGCAGGCGGCGGGCGACGCGGCTGGGCCGATACTCCAGGGCCTCAATCGCCTCGAGGACGCGCGCACGCATCTCTGCGCCGACATTCCCCTGGCCGTTGATAACGCGCGACACCGTGGCCGTCGAGACACCCGCCCGTCTTGCCACATCCTTTACAGTTGCCATCATAGGTAAACGATTACAGAAATATTGTAATCGTTTACCGGGAAAAGTCAATCAGCAGTTAGCATGGAAATCATACGCTGCGCATAGTCTAAAGTCCTTCAAGCGGTTTCGGAGGTTTTGCTTGTGCTTATCCCCTATTGGCTATGCGCATCAGGCGCGCCCGGCCGGGGCGCAAAAATCATCAACAGCGTAAACACGACCACGTCGAGCAGCAGCGCAATGAACGTCAGCGCCATCGCCATGTGCGGCCCCACCGGCTCGAAAAACTGGCCGATAAGCCAGGGCCAGAACATCGCGCCCAGGCTCGAGCCGACGAAAAACAGGCTGGTGATCTGGCCGCTGAGCGGCAGCCGCCGCCCGGCGAGGTTCATCAGCGTGGGAAAAATGGAGGCCATCGAGAGTCCGGTCCCAATCGCGCTGATCCAGAGCGCCAGCGCGGAACGCGGGAAGGCCAGCGCCAGGCCCACGCTGACGAGACAGCCAGCCAGGTTCATCGCCATGATCGTGCGCGGGCGGAAGCGCGCGGCAATCGGGATCGCCAGCAGCCGGCCGGCTGTGAGCGCGCCCCAAAACGCCGAGGTGAGATACGCCGCCGTCGTCGCATTCGCCAGGCCAAGCCGGTTGGCGTAGGTGAATACCCACGACCCGAAGCTCACCTCCGCGCCGACGTAGAAAAAGAAACACACCACGAACAGCGCTACCAGCCTGTGCTTCACCGGCCCGGTCTGTGACGCCTGAGCCGCAGCGCGGGATTGGGGGCTGGACAAACGCGCCAGCCAGAAAGCTGGCGGCAGGACCAGCAGCGCCAGCGCCCAATACGTCCACACCAGCCCGCCGCCTTGGGCCATAATCTGCGCCACAATCAGCGGAGAGAGAAATGCGCCCACCCCAAACGCAAAGTGCAGGCCGTTCATGTACGACCCGGCCTCGTCGCCATAGGCCCAGACGACGAGCGTGTTCGTGCCCACGTCGGTCGTGGCCTCGACTACGCCGAGCGCCGTCACGACGACGACCAGCAGCCACAACCAGGGCAGGAAAGGGACCGCCATTATGCTGACCGCAGTCGCGAGGATCGCCAGCGCCATGACGGGGTGGCCGCGCACGCGATCGTAGAGGCGTCCGGCCAGCAACGACCCGGCCAGGTAGCCGAAGGATTTGGCGGCGAACAGGACGCTGATGGCGCTCAACGTCGAATGGGTCTGCGCAGCCAGATCGGATAACGTCGGCCCCAGCGCGGCCGACGTCAGCCCAACCCCGCCCAGCGCGACGTAGTAGCCAGCCAACCTGGCGGTAGCAGCCGGTGATTTTACGAAGGTTAGCGAAGAAGATTGTGTCATATCGGTTTTATCCGTGTGTATCCGTGCTAATCCGTGTCCTTTCCCCCGCTGTCAAAAATATGTTATAATAGGCTCAACAACCGGGGATGACAGGCTTCGACGGGAGAGGCTGGTCACAGGTTGCAAGCCGGGAGGCGCCGAACCCGCAAAATCAGCGCAAACCCACAAGTGCCAATCGCACTTCCTATGCGGCTCTTCCGCTCGCGGCTTAATCCCGCCGGGCGAAGAACCCTGGTCGTCCATTAGAGATGACCCGTTGACCCCGAGCCCCTCCGACGGCGCGGGCCACCAGCGTGACAAATGCCGGAGTGCCGTTCAACCTGCCGCGCGTTGAACGAAAGACTAAAGCCTTCGGGCCAGCGGCTGGTCGGCTGACGACCCGGCCCCGCGGGGCGCAGCCGGTGACGCCAAAATAGCGAGGCTAAGCTTGTAGACATCTGTGGTCGAATCTTTCGGACCCGGGTTCAAATCCCGGCATCTCCACCAGGATAAGGAGCTGATGATTTCATCGGCTCTTTGTCTTTAAAACGGCCCACCTGTCCGCGAAACCCTAAGAGAGTGTCTTCAAACGCTCCCCAGCCGCGTCCCCGCGGCGGGGATTGTCCGCGAGGACGCGGACTTTGAGCGAGTTTGAAGACACTTTCTAAAGGGTGCTACGCGATGAATTTCGCAGCTGAAATCGGGAAGTGCGCTTAAGCGCACTGAACCCGCTTCAGCAGGTTTCCCGTTTCAGCTGCCGATTTCAATCGGCAGGGCGGTCCTGTTGCGCGAAGCCCACGATGTTCGGGGCGAAATCGGCGAGGATGGCTGGCGGAACGCGCATGGGCCGCAGGGCCTCACGGTCCACCCACACGTATAGCGAGTTGACGCGCGCCAGCACCGCCCCATCCGCCGCGCGGGTGATCAGGTAATGGCGTGTGCCCGTGGCCCGCTTGATATCATAAGCCCACGTCGCCACTTCGATCTCGTCGCCAAAGACTGCCGCCTGCCGATATTCGACGTGGTGGCGGCGCGGGAGGATGGCGAAGCCGGCCTCCCACATGCGCTGGGGCGGCCAGCCGAAATGATCCCCGACCTGAAAGCCGCAGTCTTCCGCATAGGACAGGTAAACGGCGTTGTTGACGTGCCGCATCGGGTCCACGTCGGGCCAGCGCACGCGCCGCCGCAGTGTGAAGACGCCCGGCGGAGGCGGCGGCGGCTCGGGGAACGGGTCGCGTCGCGCGGCCGGGGCCGGCGCGCCCTCCGGGAAAAAAGCGGCGATCATCTCTGAGGGAATCGCGGCGGGTTGGCCCGTCGCGCTGTTCAAGTAAACCCACTCAGTGCTGCCCCGCGCCGCCAGTTCGCCCGATGCGGCATTGTACAACTCGTGGACGCGCCGAAAGCGCACGCGCCGGAAGTCGGCGACCCACGTCTTGACGCGCACCGAATCGCCGTACACCAGCGGGCGCAGGTATTCAATCTCGGTTTCGCGGACCAGCCAGTGGCGGCCCAGCGCCTCGTAGCGCACCAGGTCATAGCCGGCGGCGGCGGAGGCGTCGAACGCCGCCTCCTGCATATAGCGCAGGTAATTGACGTTGTTGACGTGGCCGTAGGCGTCGCACTCGTAATGGCGGATGCGGAAGGTGCGCTCGTGGATGAGGGGCATAGAGGGTCTGAGAATCCACGAAGGCACACGAAGTTCACGAAGTTTTTTTCGTGTGCCCTTCGTGTTTCTTCGTGTCTCTTCGTGGATTCATTGAGGGGCATAAACGGTCTGAGAATCCGCGAAGGCGTACGAAGTTCACGAAGTTTTTTTCATGTGCCCTTCGTGTTTCTTCGTGTCTCTTCGTGGATTCATTTAGCGGCCCTGGCGATTTCGCGCAGATGCTCCGGCGTCGTCCCGCAGCAGCCGCCGATGATCTGTGCGCCAGCGGCGAGCCAGTGCCGGGCGGCCTCGCCCATCATCGCCGGGGTGACGTCGTAAATGGCCGCGTCGTCGTCGCCCATGCGCGGCAACCCGGCGTTGGGCTTGAACCAGACAGGCCGGTCGGTGGCGGCGCGCACAGCCTTCAGCACCACCAGATTCTCCTCCAGGCTGCGCCCGCAATTGACGCCGATCACATCCACGCCGAGCGCGGTGAACTCCTGCGCCATTTGCGCGGGCTGGACGCCCATCATCGTCCGCCGCCCCATGTCGAAACTGAAGGAGCAGACGAGCGGCAGGTTCGTCGTCGAGCGCGCGCCTTCGACCGCCGCCGCGGCCTCGACGAGGTCAAATTGCGTCTCGATCACGAGCAAGTCTGCGCCGCCCTCGGCCAGCCACCGGGCCTGATCGGCGTAGGCTTTCACCGCGTCGTCGCGGGTCAGCGGGCCGAGCGGTTCGAGCAGGTGGCCGGTCGGGCCGAGCGAACCGGCGACGAGCACTG
The DNA here is from genome assembly GCA_034435515.1 of Anaerolineales bacterium. Classification (GTDB taxonomy): domain Bacteria; phylum Chloroflexota; class Anaerolineae; order Anaerolineales; family UBA6663; genus DATDRS01. Next base: position 14,905 of record DAOTXG010000582.1, on the reverse strand, counting down.
GCCGGCCGTCGCTTGCCTGGCGCGCCAGTTCGACGGCGCGCCGGTTGATCTCCGTGGCGCGCGCCTGCAGGTCGTTGTGCTCCAGCCGCAGCGCCGTCCCCCCGAAAGTGCTCGTCAGCAAAATGTTTGCGCCGGCGGCGACAAAGTCGCGGTGCAACTGCACGATGGCCTCCGGGTTATCCAGCACCCATTGCTCAGGGGCCAGGCCGCGCGCCAGGCCGCGGGCTTGCAGGTTGGTGCCCGTGGCGCCGTCGGAGATAAAAATCTCGCCGGCGCGCAGGCGGTCGAGGAAAGAGGAAGACATTGGTCAATGACCCTTATTGATTTTGATGGATACTCTGTCAACGAATACCCAACGAATAAACGAATAATCGCCCGTCACGTTATTCGTTTATTCGTTTCCCATTCGTTGACAGCAAGGCGAACCATCAAAATATCTTTGGTGAACCACCATCTCGTGGGATATGATACCAGAATTTCGGTTTGACCTTTCAGGTGTGAGCACTATACTCTATGATTGCATAACGCGGCTTCCAGCCGCAACCAAACTTTAGGACACGGACCGCGAAGCGCGCGGACCGCGAAGCGCACGGATTCAAGCAGGAATCTTTCCAAAAATCCGTGTGCGAAGCCCGTGTGAATCCGTGTCCCAAAACCCTCGCGATTGGCGTGATTTTTCAAACAAAATGGACATCCTCATCATCGGCGGCGGAGTCATCGGCGTGTGCTCCGCCTATTATCTGGCTGAACGCGGGAGGCAGGTGACGCTCGTCGAGCAGGGCGAGATCGCGCACGGGAGTTCGTACGGCAACGCCGGGCTGATCGTCCCCAGCCACAGCGTCCCGCTGGCGGCGCCGGGCGCGCTCTCCAGCGGGCTGAAATGGCTGCTCGACCCCGAAAGCCCCTTCTACATCAAGCCGCGCTTCAATTTCGAGCTGTTTGAGTGGCTGCTGCGCTTCAGCCTGGCCGCCCGCGAGGGGCCGATGCGCCGCGCCATCCCCGTCCTGCGCGACCTCAGCCGCGCGAGTATCGCGCTGTACGACGAGTTGGCGGCGCTCGACGGCCTGGAGTTTGGCTACCAGCGCAAAGGCGCGCTGGCCATCTACCGGACGCAAAAGGGTTTTGCGGCGGGCGTGGAGGAAGTTCACCTGCTCGGCGAATTCGGCATCCAGGCGGAAGTGCTCAACGCGGCGCGGGCGCGCGAGTTAGAGCCGAACATGGACGAGGGCATCGTCGGCGGCGTGTACCATCCCGGCGACGCGCACCTGCGCCCCGCCGACTTCGTGCGCGGGTTGGCCCGGCAGGCCGGGAGGCGGGGCGTGCGCCTCTGCACGAAAACAGAAGTGCTGGGATTTGAGACGCAGGGACGCTGGGTCGTGGGGGTCAAGACCACGCGGGGCGAATTCCGGCCCGATCAAATCGTGCTGGCGGCGGGGGCGTGGTCGCCCGTCGTCGCCCGCGATCTCAAATTGCGGGTCCCCATCCAGGCGGCCAAAGGCTACAGCCTGACCTTCAAGCGCCCGGAGAAATGCCCAACCCTTCCGCTGATGTTCGGCGAGGCCCGCGTGATTGCTACGCCCATGGGCGACGTGCTCCGCCTGGCGGGGACGCTCGAACTGGCCGGGCTGGATTTTTCGATCAACCGCCGGAGGGTCGCCGCCATCCAGCGCGCCGCGGGCGCCTACCTGCCTCGCGGGCTCGAGAACATGGAATTACTCGAAATCTGGCGCGGCCTGCGCCCCTGCACACCAGACGGCCTGCCGCTGATCGGGCGCGCGCGCAAGTTCGACAACCTCTTCCTCGCCGCCGGGCACGCGATGCTGGGCATGTCGCTCGGCCCGGCCACTGGCCAACTCGTGGCGCAGATGGTTTGCGGCCAGAAGCCGGAAATTGATCCGCATCCATTCAGGCCAGAGCGGTTTCACTGATGGATGATCGTACCAGCGCGCTAATGCCAGCCGCCCCCCGCCACGCGCAGCGGCCAACTGCCGCACGCTGCCCAGCGCATCCCCCAGGAAGTAGGCCGTGCCGGTGAGGCTGTGTTGCGCGATCCGTCCATTGCCATAGAGATAGGCTTGAGCACCAGCGGCTCGCCTGCTCTGCTGACCATAAACGTGTTGAGGGAGCGGGTGATACCGCTCAAGCCGAGAGACCGGCACAACAACGAAGTGAGACACGAACGAATTCGGTGCTTCATAAATTCGTTGTCGTGAACGAACGGTGAAAACAAAGCGAGCCGGGAAAAGTTGCGCGCTCAGAGGATCAGGTCAAACGCCGGGCAGTGGCGGGGGCGAACGATGGAAAAATGGCGGCGATCAAGCGTCAGGAGGCGGGTGATGTTCAGACGCTCGGCCAGCGCCGCGCTCACGAACAACAGCGGGTAAACGTCGGGTTGATAGGCGGGCGGAATCTCTTCGAGGAGCGGCGGCCGGCTGTGCGACAGGCTTTGCTCGACAATCACCTCCCCTAATCTGCTCCCTCCGTTGACCAATTCTTACGGCGCAGGCGTCTCCGTCGGCGCAATGAAGCCCTCGGGCGTGATCGTCGGCGTCTCGGTCGGCGGGATGGGGCAGCCGGTTTTCGTGTCCGGCACTTTGTTCGTCACGGTATAGGTCGAGCCGTTCAGCGCGGTCACGGCGGTCAGGCCGACGACGTCGAACCAGGTGTTGCCCGGCTTGAGGGGGATTACCCGCCCGGCGTGGTCCAGGAGGCGTAGTTTCCAGTTCGTCGCCGGGTCGCGCTGCCATGCGCCCTCGATCAGCCTCCCGTCGCGGAACACTTTGGCCGGGCCGAGGGTCCACAGCTGAATCTCCAGCCCGCAGTTGCCGCCGTCACGGAAGTCCTCCGGCACGAAGTTGTTGACGTGGTGGGCCTGAAGCACGACGACGTTGGCGGCGGTAATCGGCCTGTTCGTCAGCGCGTCCATGTGCGCAATCATCTCCCCGCTTGAATCCTTTTCCTGCCAGCGCTCGTAGACGCCGCCGCCGGGGTTGTAGCGCCAGTCCACGTGCGCGGCGAGCGAGAAGTCAAGCAGCACCTGCGTCGCCGGCAGGCCGTCCGGAATCGCGGGAGTGAACGCCCACCCCGACAGGTCCGCGCGCGCCTGGCTCCCCTGCACGACGGTCGCCGCGCGGAGCGCCTCGGTGTTGGCGAAGAGCGTGTTCGCGTCGTCCGGCTGCTCGCGGCAGAGCGGCGGGCACACGTAATGCGTCTCCTCGGAGACCAGCCGCCATACGTTCGCGCCCGCAAACCACGGGCTGGAGCGCAGGCGGCCCATCGTCCCCAGGCTGGAGCCGGAGGTGACGAGCAGCGCGCCGAAGATCGGCGCGATCTCGGTGTCAAGGTAGCGCGCCGAGCGGATCGAGCCGACTTTGGCGGCGTCGTTTTGCAGGAACACGGCGGTGAAGCGCGTCAGCCCGGCCTCGGCCTGATGCTCGAAGACCACGTCGGCCAGCGACAGGCCGTACTGCGGGCGGACGCTGTACGGGAAGTTGGAAATCTTGATCGCGACTGGGATGCGGTTGACCTGCGCGGGGTCAACCACCTTGCCCGTGAGCGGGTTGACGTTTTCGGGGAACGCCTCCGGCCCGTAAAACGGGATGGCTGTCGCCCCAGGCGCGGCAGGGGTGGGCGTCCCGGCCTGAGGCATGGTCGCTACGCCGGCCGGAGCGAGGGTTGGAGTCGGCGTGCCGGCGCGGTAGACGGTGACGACGACCGGGGGCGGGGCGGCGGTCGAGGAGGCGGTACAGGCAGTCGTGAGTAAAATCCCAAATCCCAAGAGCCAAATCCCAAAGCGGCGACCAGCAGATTTTAGAAGCATCTTTCAGGCAATCTCCAGACAAAAATTATCGGGGCCCGCCCCGAAGCGGGCGGGATTCTAGCATAGTTTCTGTGGGACTTTAGGTTTGGGATTTGGGATTTGCTTATTGTTTGACTAGCCCCTCCCTTGCTTGTATAATCGCCGCCAATTCGGATTCAGTCACGACCGCACGCACGCTAGAGGTCTGCATGGCGCTCAAGGGCAACCTGCGCGATTTTTCCACTACTCAACTGCTTAACCTCATCAACCTGGCTAAAAAGACTGGCACGCTGGTGATCGAGGGCCCGGCCCAGGCGCAGATGTCGTTCCGTAACGGCAAGCTGATTTACGCCGTGATGGGGCAGGACGACGGCAGCCTGACTTCCATTTTGCACAAGGCCGGCAAATTGACCGAGGAACAGGCGAAGGCCCTCAAGGCCCGCGCGGCCAACGCCAGCGACAAAGAGCTGGGCCTGCTGCTCATCAACGCCGGATACGCCAGCCAGGGCGACATCATCAACAGCATCAAGAACCACACGACTGAAATCGTGTACCGCCTGTTCACCTGGGTGGAGGGCCTGTTCCGCTTCGAGCCGGCCATCATGCCCGGCGACGACAAGATCACCGTGCCGATAGACCTGGAGCACGTGATCCTGGAAGGCGCGCGGCGCATGAAGGAGTGGGAGCTGCTCAACGAGGAACTGCCCAATCTCGACATGGCCTTGAAATTCACCGACCGCCCGAACGCCGCCAACATCCGCAACATGAACCTGAGCGTGGAGGAGTGGCGGGTGGTCTCGTTTATCAACCCCAAAAACAGCATGAAGGCCATCGCCAAGGCCAACAACTTGAGTGACCTGGAAATCCGCAAGGTCATCTACGGCCTGCTGCAAGCCGGGCTGGTGGAGGTGATCCGACCCGAGGGATACCTGCGGCCTCAGCCGACGACTTCGGCGGGGCGCAAAGCCGCAGCGGCGGCGGCCACGCCGGAGGGCAAAGCCGCGCAGGCCGGCGTAGTCAACAAGCTAATTGCGCGCATCAAGGCGCTCTAAAGTGATCGGGTTATTGATTCTGGCGTAAAGGACGAGTCCCATGCAAGCGGTCAAAATGGTCATCACCGGCCCTTTCAGCTCGGGCAAGACGCAGTTCATCCGCTCCATCAGCGAAATTGACGTCGTCGCCACCGAGCGGAAGATTACCTCCGACGCAGAGAAGATCAAGGAAAGCACCACGGTGGCCATGGACTTTGGCCGCATCACCGTGGACAACGAGCTGGTGCTGTACCTCTTCGGCACGCCCGGCCAGAAGCGGTTCGACTTCATGTGGGAGATTCTCTCGGAGGGCATGTTGGGTTTCGTGGTGATGGTGGACAGCACGAAACCGGAGACGTTCCGCGAGGCCAAGAGCATCCTCGAAACTTTCCGGGCCTACGCCCCCACGCCCTACGTGGTCGCCGCCAACAAGCAGGACCTGTCCGAAGCCTGGGAACTGGAAGACCTGCGCATCGCCCTGCGCCTCGACCCGGCGGTCAAACTCCTGGCCTGCACGGCCACCGACAAAGAAAAGGTCAAAGAGGTCCTGCTCGAACTCCTCTATTCCATTCTGGCCGAGATGGAAGCGCAATAAACCTGCCCTGCGCCGGGGCCGCCCCGGGCTGGGGCAACGAGGCCGCGCGCCGTGAGTTCCATTGTCACCGATCAGGGCAGCGTTCACTACGAAACCTATGGCCATGGCGCGCCCGTCATCCTCCTGCACGGCTGGGCCGGCTCGTGGGGGCTGTGGCAGCCCACCATGGAGGCGCTGGCCGACCAGTATCGTTGTTATGCTCTGGACTTTTGGGGTTTCGGCGAGTCGGGGAAGAAACGCGATTCGTACACGCTCGGCGACTTCATCGCCCTCGTCGCTCAGTTCATGGAGGCGCTGGGCATCGTCGCCGCCCCGCTCATCGGCCACTCGATGGGCGGCACGACCGGCCTGGGGGCGGTGATCAATTACCCGGAGCGGGTGAAGAAAGTCTGCGTCATCGGCTCGCCTATCGTCGGCTCGTCGCTGACGCTGGCGCTGCGGCTGGCGGGCGTGCCGTGGATCGGGTCGCTGGCGCGCCGCTCGCCGGCGGCGCTCAAAGTCGGCGTGCGCCTCTTCGCGCCGCGCATCACGCGCGAACACCAACGCTGGTATCCGATGGTGATGCGCGACCTGTCGAGCACGACCGTCGACTCGTTTTTCCGCAGCATCGGCTCGCTGCGCCGCACCGACCTGCGCCCCTTGCTGGGCGCAGTGCGCGTCCCGACGATGGGCATCTACGGCGCGCGCGACGTGCTCGTCAACCCGCAGCAGCACGTCCTGCTGCGCGCCGGCGTGCCGCAGGCCCGGATTGAAATCATGCCCCAGTCGGGGCACTTCCCGATGATTGACGAGCCCGAGAAATACCTCGCGCTCATCAGAGCTTTCCTGGAGAGTTAACCGGATGAGCCTCCCGGCCCCCGCCCCGGCTGTCGCGAACAGCGCGCGCCTCTACTACCCGAACAAGATGGTGCGCATCATCCTCCTGGCGATGGAGGAAGTGATGGGCCGCAACGGCGTGAACGCCGTGCTCAACCTGGCCAAACTGCGCCACCTGGTCAACAACTTCCCCCCGAACAATTTTGACCGGCAGGTCACGTTTGACGAGCTGGGCGCCATGATGCAGTCGCTGGACGACATGTACGGGCCGCGCGGCGGGCGCGGCCTGGCCCTGCGGGCCGGGCGGGCCTGCTTCAAATACGGCATCCGCGAGTTCGGCCCGGTGCTGGGCATTGCCGACCTTGCCTTCCGTCTGCTGCCGCTGACAATGAAGCTGAAAGTCGGGGCGGACGTGTTCGCCGAGACCTTCAACAAATTCACCGACCAGACCGTCATCCTCGGCGAAGAGCCGGACCGCTTCCTGTGGCAGAATACGCGCTGCCCCATGTGCTGGGGCCGCCAGTCCGACACGCCCTGCTGCCATCTGGCCGTGGGCATCCTGCAGGAATCACTCTACTGGGTGAGCGGCGGCAAGAATTTCGAAGTCCAGGAGACGGCCTGTATTGCCAGCGGCGACGAGGCGTGCACGTTTGTCATTGACAAGAAGCCCCTCGACTGACGCCGCGCTGGCGTCTAACGAGAAACTAACCTGGCGATGAGGCGTTTTTTCGCCTTTGTGATAGGATGAAGCCGACGAACACGCCGACGGCGAAGCCCTATGCGCAAAATCATCCTTCGGGACGACCGGCACATCCACCCTTTCAACGAAGAGGCGCGTGATCTCCGCCTCCAGAACAAGCCGCTGTGGCTGCATCAGCGCGACACGCTGGCCCGCTACACCACTCAGGAAATCGAAGTCCCGGCGTTCGACTTCGTCCCCGGCGACGGCGTCGAGTCCCTCGTCCATGGCGACAACCTGTATTTCGACCAGGAATATATTGACGCCTTCATGCAGGAGGCCAAACGAATCGGCGGGCCCTGCCGGGCCGCCTTCTCGCCTGATAATAAGACCTTCGTCCAGCACGCCTTGCCCCTGTCCACCTCCTACACGAAGGACGGCAACCTCTACCTGGCCGATCTATGGTACTTCCCCAACGGCGTCGCGCCGGACCCGCATCCGGTGGTGATTGACTTCCAGACGCGCGAGCTGGGCTATTACCGCGTGCCGACGTACATGTCCAGCGAGGGCGGCGAACTGGTCTTCCAGGTGCCGCTGCGGGGGCTGCTGGCGATTGACGCCTGGGTGCACATCTACATCGCCGACGCGGTCTACGGCGTGTGGAAGCGCGGCGCGCGCTTTGAAGACCGCATCAACCGTGACAACCTCTACAAGCTCAAAGTCCTCTGGCACGCCCTGGTCGAGCAAAAGCAGGTGTTGGAATGCTCGGAGCTGGTGAAGATCGGACGTCACTGCTCGATTGACCCCTCGGCGGTCATCCACGGCCCGACGACCATCGGCGACAACTGCACCATCGGCGCCGGGACGGTGATCGAGAACTGCACCATCGGCGACAACGTGAACATCTCGCAGGGCTGCCAGCTCATGCTCTCGACCGTGGGCGACGGCGCTTTCCTGCCCTTCCGCGCCTCGCTGTTCCTGACGACGCTGATGGACCACGCCATCGTGGCGCAGAACACCTGCCTGCAAATGTGCGTCATCGGCCGGCGCACCTTCATCGGCGCGGGCAGCACCTTCACCGATTACAACCTGCTCCCCGCCCCCATCCGCGCGCTGAACGCCGACGGCGAACTGAAGGAGGCGAACGCCCCGGTGCTGGGCGGCTGCGTCGGCCACAACTGCCGCATTGGCTCCGGCATGATCATCTACCCGGCCCGCACGGTCGAGTCCGACGTGATCCTCTTCGCCTCCCAAGAGCGGCGCATCATCGACAAGAACGTCGCCTACGAGGAGAGCGACCACCACCACACGCGGGCGGCGCACCTCCATAAGCGGCTGTACCCCCGCAAGGGCGAGAAAATCGCCGAGAGCTGGTAAACAACTCCAAACTTCAAATCCCCAATCCCAAGACCCAAGTCCCAATGCGCAGAACTCCCTTGTGAGTTACAATCCATTGGGATTTGACCGTTGGGATTTGGGATTTTTTCCTTGTGGACACCTTCGCCTTCATCATTCACCCTCTGGATCCCAAGCGGGATGTGAGTCGCAAGTTTCCGCTGCTCGGCAAATATCTCACCGTCCGACAGATTAATTTCTTCAGCACGTTTTTCCCGCCGCTTTACATCTCCGAAATCCAGGGCGTGCGCTCGGCGGCCACCGGCAATGAAATCCGGGGCTGGTTTGTCGCCTGCCCCTACACGCCGGCGCGCATGTTGGAATTGCCCGAAAGGACTGTGTACCGTAAAATAATACAGACGGGAAAGTTAGCAGAAGGTTTGGGCGCGCGTCTGCTTGGCCTCGGCGCGTTCACGTCGGTGGTCGGCGACGCCGGCCTGACTATCGCGCAGCATTTGTCCATCCCGGTGACGACCGGCGACTCGTATACCGTCGCCGTCGCCGTCGAGTCGGTCCGCGAGGCCGCGCGGGTCATGGACATTCCGCTGGCGCAGGCGACGGCGGCGGTCGTCGGCGCGACCGGCGCCATCGGTTCGGTGGCCGCCGAATTAATCGCCCGCGAGGTGGCCCAGTTGTGGCTGGTCGGGCGGCCCCAGCGAGCGGCGACCCTCGCCGCCCTGCGGGAACGCCTCGCCGCTGCGCCGCGCACGCGGGCGCAGGTGCGCCTGGCGACGGAGATGAAAGCCCTCGCCGCGACCGACCTGATCCTCACGGTGACGAGCGCCGTGGACGCAGTGATCGGGCCGGAGCACCTTAAACCCGGCGCCGTGGTGTGCGATGTCGCCCGCCCGCGCGACGTCTCGGCGCAAGTGGCCGCGGCGCGCGACGACGTGCTGGTCATTGACGGCGGGATGGTGGCCGTGCCGGGCGAGGTGAATTTCAACTTCGACTTCGGCTTTCCGCCGGGCATGGCTTACGCCTGCATGGCCGAGACGATGGCGCTGGCGCTGGAGGGCCGCTACGAGAGTTACACGCTCGGCAAGCACATCACCGTCGAGCAGGTCGAGACCATCAGGCGCATCGCGGCGAACCACGGCTTCCGGCTCGGCGGGTTTCGCTCGTTTGAACAGGCGGTGACGCCGGAGCAGATCGAGCGCGTCAAAGCGCGCGCGCGGGAGAAACTTAGATGACAGAAACCCAGGCACGCAAACCGGTCGTGCTGGTCGTCGAGGACGATCCGGATAATTCAAGTTTGCTCCAGTCGTATTTTTCCGGCCACGGCTACGAGGTGCAAATCGCCGTGCGCGGCCCGGAAGGTCTGGCGGCGGCTCGCAAGCAGGTCCCCGACCTGATCCTGCTCGACATCGTCCTGCCGGAGATGGACGGCCTGGCCGTGTGCCAGGCGTTGCGCGCCTCGCCGCGCACCAGCTACATCCACATCATCTTTCTCAACGAGAAATCCGCGACCAGCGACCGCCTGGCCGGATTGAGCGCCGGGGCGCAAGACTACCTGACCAAGCCCTACGACCTGGAAGAACTGCGCCTGCGCGTGAAGAACCTCATCGCGCGCGCGGAGCGCGACACGCGCAGCGTGCTCGACCCGCGCACCGGCCTGCCGACCGGCGCCATGCTGCAAGAGCAGTTGCAGCGCGCCGCTGGCCAGCCCGGCTGGTGGAGAGTGGAATGCCGGATTGATGCGTTCCGTCCTTTCGTGGACTCGCAGGGGTTTGCCGCCGGCGACGGCGTGCTGAAGTTCGCGGCGCACCTGCTGCGCGAGATCGTCCACGCCGACGGCGCGCCGGACGACTTCATCGGCCACCCGGCCAACGACACGTTCTTGATCCTTACGGCGGCGCCGGACCCGGCCGCGCTGGGCGAGAAATTGCGAGCGCGGTTCGACGAAGAGGTCAAGGCGCACTATGCCTTTATAGATCGCGAGCAGGGCTACCTTCTCCTGCGCAACGCCGACGGCCAGCCGGTCCAGGCGCCGCTGATGACGCTGAAGGTGACGACCCAAGCCGCTTAACGGATGGAATTCCCAGTAGTTCCCTGAATTCCCTGAGTTCCTTGAGTTCCTGCTTGTCTTTAGAGCGGTGACCTGAGGGAACTGAGGGAACTGGACGGAGGCGCTTATGAGCAAAGGCCGCATTCTAGTCGTGGAAGATGACTTCGACATCTCGAACATGCTCCGCATCTATTTCACGGGACAGGGCTTCGAGGTGACCGTCGCGCCGCGCGGCGGCGACGCGCTGGAGCTGACCCGGCGCGGCCTCCCGCACCTGATCGTCCTGGACATCATGCTCCCGGACATGGACGGCTACAGCGTCTGCCGCGAGCTGCGCACCACCACCCGCACCAGCCACATCCCCATCATCTTCCTCACCCAAAAAGACGAGCGCAGCGACAAAATTGCCGGGCTGGAGTTGGGGGCGGACGACTACATCACCAAACCCTTTGACATCGAAGAACTGAAATTGCGCGTGACGAACGCCATTGCCCGCCAGGAGCGGGAGAACTCGCTCGACCCGCGCACCGGCCTGCCGTCGGGCCGCCTGATCGAGGAGCAACTGCGCAAGATCATCCGCCAGCAGGGCTGGAGCCTGCTCGACTGCCGCATCATGCACTTCGAGCGCTTCAAAGACGTGTACGGCTTCATTGCCGGCGACGAGACGCTGCGCTTCACTTCCCTGCTCCTCGGCGAGGTCGTGGACGAGGTCGGCACGCCCAACGACTTCATTGGCCATCCGGGCGGCGACAACTTCGTGGTCATCACCACGTCGGCCTGCGCCCCCAAAGTGCGCGAGCGGCTGAAGACGCGCTTCAACGCCGAAGTACAGACGCACTACTCGTTCATTGACCGTGAGCGCGGCTATATCCTCGCCAAAGCGCAGGAGGGCATGGAAGTGCAGGTCCCGCTGATGCAGATGGCTGTCGGGTCGGTCTCGTCCGACACGCAGCAATTCTCGGATATCCGCGAAATCACTGAACTGGCCGCCGAAGCCCGCCGTCAGGACGCGTTGGCCAGGTGAAAGTTTGGCCTCCCGCGGGAGGCTGGGCGTTGGGCAAGCGCAAGGCTTGCCCCTACAGATGGAACTGTTCGCTTCTCTCCCTCTCGCCCTCGCGGCGATTCTGCTGGGCGCCGGTCTGCTGGCCGTGACCGGGTTGAGCCTGCGCTGGCTGGCGGCGCGCCGCCCGGCGCCGAGCGTGGCCTCGCCCGTGCCCCCGCTGCGCGCCGTCGCGCACGAGGCTAACGACACGGGCGTGTTGGTAGTCGAGACCGGGAGCGGCGGCCGCCTGCTGTTCGTCAACGAGCGCGCCCGGCAATTCTTCGGTCTGGACAGCCAGACGCCCACCCTGGAACGCCTGGCCCGGCAGGTCCAGCCGCCCGAGGCCCTGTGGGAGCTAATCGCCGCCGAGGGCCGGGCCGATCTGACCATCGGCGATTGGCGGGTTGAAGCCACCTCTCTGTGCGTGCGCCAGGACAGGCCCGGCGCAAAGCGGATGATTGTCGTGCTGCGGGAAACCCGGCAGTTGGAACTGGTCAGCAGCGACGAGCGCGCGGTCGAGGCCGTGAGCCGCCTGGCCGAAATCGGCCAGGCCATGGCGGTCAGCCTGGAACTCCCGGCGACGCTCGAGGCGATCCTCACCGGCGTCGGGCGCGTCTTCCCATATAACATCGCCGAGATCACGCTCTGGGATGAGGCCACCCAGACCCTGCGCCCGGCGGGCTACGCGGGCGATCCTCAATACGAGCGCGAGTTCAAGCAGACGAGTGATTTCCACTATACCCCCGACGAAGGCTTTTCAGGCTGGCTCGTCACCCACCGCCAGCCGCTCGTCGTCGGCAATATCGAAACCTTCACCCTGGCGCGGCCCAAGCTGGACGCCGCGCGCACCTCGCTCCCCCTGCGCTCCTACCTGGGCGCGCCGTTGATGGCCGGGTCGCAACTCCTGGGCACGCTGGAACTGGTCAGCTACCAGTACGACGCTTATCAGGAAAGCGACCTGACGTTGTTCAACGCCCTGGCCAGGCAGGCGGCGATTGCCATTCAAAACGCGCAGATGTTCGCGCTGCAGGAACGGCGCGTGGCCGAGTTGACCGGCCTGGCCGAAATCACGCGGGCGATCGAGTCCACCGCCAACACGCGCGAACTGTACGGACGGCTGACGGCCAACATCGCCCGCCTGCTAGGTGTCGAAATCGCCGGTTTCGCGCTTTACGACGAGGCGGCCAACGCGCTCATCGGGCAGGCGCCCTTCTACGGCATCCCCGACTTCGCCGCCGAACTTTACCGCCTCCCGCTGCGGTTGGGGAGCGCCGCCGCGCGCCTCTGGCGCGAAAACGAGTTCTGGCTGTCCAATCACGTGGCCGCCGACCCGCTCGTGGACGAAGTCGGCCTGCGCGCGTGGGCCGACACGGTGAGCCTGAAAACCTCCCTGCTGACTCCCATCGTCATGGGCGAGCGGCGGCTGGGTGTCGTCCACGTGGGCAACAAAAACAACGGCGCGCTCTTCGCCGAGCAGGATGTGCGCCTGCTGATCACCTTCGCCGGGCAGGCGGCGGCCATCCTCGACAACGCGCGGCTGGTGCGCCAGGCCCAGCACCGCGCCGAGCGGGCGGAAGGGCTGCGGCAGATTGCGGCCGCCATCGCCGCCAGCACCAGCCTCGACGACATCCTGCGCGCGGTCATGCGCCAGACGGCCGCCTTGCTCCGCTGCGATACCGGCGTGATCACCCTCCTCGACGAAACGCGCGGCGAGCTGATGCCTCACCCGGCCTCGGTCTACGGCGGCCCGGCCGAAGATGTAGAGGCGATCCGCCTGCGCACGGACGACCCGGCGTTTGCTTTGTCGGTCACGCGCACGCGCCGCCCCTTCCTGACCAACCGCGCCCTGCGCGACCGGCGCATCAGCGCGCTGTATCGCGGCCTGGTCGAACGTTACCAGATGAACAGCATCCTGGACGTGCCGCTGGTCGTGGGCGACAAAAGCCTGGGCGAAATGATCGTCAGCGCCCGGCAGGAGAAGGCTTTCACGCGCGAAGACCTGCAGTTGCTCTCCACGATCGCCTCGCAATTGGCCTCCGCCGTCGAGCGCGTGCGCCTGTACGCCGCCACGGACCAGAACTTGCGCCGCCGCGTGGACCAGTTGACCGCGTTGACCCGCATTGGCCGCGAACTCAACCAGACGCTTGAACTGGAGCGCATCCTGCGCGCGGTGCACGACGAAGCCGTCCACACAACCCAGGCTGACTGCGGAACGATTGTGCTGCTGGATTGGAACGCTGGCATGGCGCGGAGCGCGCCGCTGCCACAGCCGGAAGCGGTGGCCCTGCGCCTCGGCGAAGAGGAATTGGGCAAGCAGTTGACGGCCCTCGAAGTCGAAGCCGTGCGCGAGCCGCTGGCGCGCCGGCGACAGGTCGTCCACCTCCCCCTCGACTCGCCCCTCGCCGCGCACGCCGACCTCCGCTCCGCCCTCATCGTCCCGATCCAGGTGCAGGGCCAGGTCGTCGGCTTGATCCACATGCACAGCCGCAAGCCGGAAGGCTTCGACGCGGCGGCGGAGGAGGCGGCGGCGGCGCTGGCCGCGCAGGCCGCCATCGCCGTCGAAAACGCCCGGCGCTTCGAAGAACAGCGCCAGCGCGGCGAGTTGTTGCGCCGCCGCGCCGACCAACTCGCGCAGCTCTTCCAGATTTCGCGCTCCGTGCGTACTGACCGGCCGCCCGAACAAAACCTGGAGGCCATCGCCTTTGGCCTGCAAGAGGCGGTCGGGTTCAACCAGGTCCTGCTCAGCGTGCTCGACCCCCAAACCCACCGGCTGAGGCGCACCGCCTCCGCGGGCATCCCCCTGGCTACTTTCCGGGAACTGCAGAAGGTGGAACAACACTGGGAGAGCATCGCGCAGGTGCTCCAGGACGAGTTTCGCATCAGCCAGTCGTATTTCCTGCCCGGCGCGGGCCGCGAGAAGGCGCAGGCCCTCGCTGCCCACCTGGATACGGCAACGCTGGCCGCGCCCGCGCAAACAGCGCCCGACGACCCGGTCTTTGACCGCCCCGACCGCTGGCGCCCGGACGACATGCTCATCACCCCCTTGCGCGGCTCGCGCCAGGAGGCCGTGGGCCTGCTGTTGGTGGACGACCCGCGCGACGGCCTGCGCCCCGACCGCAACACGATTGAGATCATCGAAATTTTCGCCAACCAGGCGGCGCTCGCCATCCAAAACTACCGGCTCTACCAGGCCAGCGAACGCCGCGCAGCGCGCCTGCTGGCGCTGCACCGTGTGATCGAACACACGACCTACCTGACCGACCGCTCGCAAATCTGGCAGGCTGCAGCGGAGGGCCTGCAGGAGGAAATGGGCTTCGACGTCTGTGTGATCGTCCTGCAGGAGGGTGACCGGTTGGTTATGCGCGGCCGCGCCGGTCTGCGCCCCGAAGTGGATTTCGCCTCCCTGCTGACCACCGCCGAGCAGAACCCGAACGCCGCTTCGCACTTTGACCCGGTGCTGGTCTTCAACACCCGGGAAGGCGGCTGGCACACCGACCCGCTGGTCATCGCCAGCGAAGTCACCTCCTTCATCAACGCGCCGAT
>DAOTXG010000581.1:0-21755 GCA_034435515.1 Anaerolineales bacterium | reverse complement strand
GCGGCAACTGCGTAAGTTCCTGCCAGCGTTCCTCGCTCAGCCGATAGCCGCTGCCAGGGCCGGCGTAGTCGTTGGGGTCATTGATCGCGCTGAGCACGCGGAAGCGGCGATCAAAGATCGCCGACGGCTGGAGATAATCCCCCGCCACCCGCTGGCGGCCCATCTCCAAAATGTTGGCGGCGACCTGCGGAAAACCGCGTTCCTGCAGCGCGCGCACCACGGCCAGGATCGTTTGATCCCCCGCCAGAAACTTGTCGGCGGCGGCCAGGTCGGCGACGACGTCGCGCGCGGGCATGTCTTCGCTGCTGTGGGCAGCCACCGCCGCCTCGACCTCCGCCTCACTAATGGGGGGGAAGCCGAGTTCCGCATACACCGCCTGGATGGCCTGCGCGGCCTGACGGCGGACGGCCAGGGCCTCGGCTTCGGCGATGGGACGCGTGCCGCCGTCTACCTGCATGTCGCGCTGCAGGACGTTGTAGTCGTCGAAATCCTCCGCGTCGAAGTTGCCGCCGCCGAACAGGTTGTCGCGCTTGGGGATGGCGCTGTACCCGGAGAAGATAAAGTCGGTGCCGGGGATAAACTGCAACATCAGTTTGGCGGTTTTGCGGATGGCGGAATGCGAGGCCAGCGCGTCATTGCCTGAGGCGACCTCCAGCCCAAGCATGGCGGCCAACAGGTTCTCGGCGAGGACGGCGCGGACGCCGCCAGGAAGCGATTCGGGGAGCGCAATGCACGAGATGGAGCCGTTCTGCACCCCCTGGCTGCCGGCTCCGCGCGTGACGAGCAGACAACGCGCCTCGAGGTAAAGCATCGAGCACCCCTCGGCGTGGCCCATCAACGCCTCCGAGCCGGTGCCGGAGGTGAACCGGATTTTCACGCCGCGCGAGGCGTACGCCGCCGACAGGAAAGCCTTTGACCACGGCGTGTCGTCGCCGTCCACAAAAGCGCGCTCAGTGCCATACACCGAGAGAGTCTCGGCGTAACTGGTCAGGCCCTTCATCGCCAGTTGCAGGCCAAGCGATTCCTCCACCGAGCATTGGGTAAGCACGCCGCCCCGGCCCGTCTGACTGCCGACGAGGATGGCCAGCGCGTTGAAGGGCGCATAGCGCGCCACGCCCACCGTCGTCTCAATCTCCGCGAAGCCGCGCAGGGCCGCCTCGGCGGCGTCGGCGGCGAGGAGCGCCGGATGCTCGCGCCGGTTGGTGACGTGCGCCTGGTTGGCCGGCGTCCGGCGGGCGCGCATCTTGGCCAGCCCCATCATCATCTCCAGCACATTCATGTGCCGGACGATCTCCTCCAATTTGGCCGGGGTGCAGCCTCCCGCCAGCCGGAGGATTTCGGCGCGCGGCGCATTGATGTCCACCAGCCGCCGGGCGATCTGGAGGGACGGCCGGGCCATGGCCTCCTCGGCGACAGCCAGATCCAGGCTGTGGTCGGCGATGAAGAAGTCGAGCGCGTCAAACTCGGTTCGACTGCGCCCGTCTAGTTCGACGACCTGTCCCTGCTCGACGCGCAGGCTCGGCTGTGGATCGGCGGGGCTGTCGGCGACCATCAGGCCGGCTTCCGGCCACGGCTCGACAAAAGTCTCGCGATTGATCTCGCGTCCTTCGAGAATCTGGAAACGGCGGGATTGAGGCATGGGAGGCGCCTTTCCGAAAGTGTCTCAAACCAGAGTGGACATGACCTTCAAGCACCCGCTCATTTCAACGGCAAGGTCAGGCGCCGGCCGTCCCAATCCTGTTTCATCCAGGCAAAGTCGGGGTCGTCCACCGGCGGCGTCGCGCGGGCCTCGTCGAGCAAATCGCCGGCCAGATAGTTGAGGAAGTACATGTTGGAGCCGGGCGAGGCGGTGGTAGGATGAAAGCCTTTGGTGACCAGCACGGCCTCGCCGTGCCGCACCGAAAACACTTCGTTAAAGTCCACATCCTTCCGGTAGTTGCGGTGAATGCCAAAGCCATAGGCCGGGGTGAAGCGATAGTAGTAGACCTCTTCCAGATAGGGCGAACCCGCGTAACCGTCGTGGCAATGCGGCGGCCAGCCGCTCCACGCCCCGCCGGGGACGTACACCTCAAATAGAATTAACCGCTCGGCGGGAAGCGGCGCGGCCAAAATGTGGTTGACCTGTCGCAAGGCCGCCCCGCCGCCGCGCATTTCGGCCCGCATCTCGTCCGGCCGGAACAAGCGCACCGGATATTTGCCCTCGGCGGGCGCGCCGCCCAGCGAGAATTCAAAATCGCTTTGGGCTTCGACGACCACCTCGCGCTTCGGGGGCGCATACAGCACGTGCGGCTTGCCCGCAAACACGCTCTCCCGCGCCAGGGTGAAGGCTTGGCCCCCCACCCTGACCTGCCCTTCGCCGCTCAGCGGCACGATGGCCACTTCGGCGTTTTCGGTGGGGTGAGTGTGGGTGCGCCCGGCCTTCAACGCGAATACGCTGAAACTCAAGAAACGCCAGCCTGCCGAGGCAAGGGTGACGTTCAGCCTGACTTCAGAATGGGGATCAGGGCGAAGGTGGTGTTCCATGGTTCGTTACTCGATTTCACTCAGTCGCACCGGGCGGTTTTCGCGCAGTGATTGTTGCGCGGCCAGCCCGATGACGACCGGGGCGCGCCCATCACGGCCGGTGACGGGCGGCGTGGCGTCCTTTTGCGCGCATTGCACGAACTCGGTCATCTCGGCGATGAACGACTCGGTGTAACGCTCCATGAAGAAGTAGAGCGGCAGGGCGGCATGCACGCCCTGCGCGTCGCTCAGGAGATGCGTATCGGGAGTGTTGTTGCTCACCGCGACCATGCCCGCCGAGCCGAACACTTCCACCCGCTGGTCGTAGCCATACACGGCTTTGCGGCTGTTGTCTATCGCGCCCAGCGCGCCGTTGGCAAACTTCAACGTCACGAGGGCGGTGTCAATGTCGCCCGCCGCGCCGATGGCCGGATCCACCAGCACGCCGCCGGCTGCGAACACTTCCACCACCTCGCTGCCGGTCAGGTAACGGGCCATGTCGAAATCGTGGATGGTCATGTCGAGGAACATCCCGCCGGAGACGCGCACGTACTCGATGGGCGGCGGCGCGGGGTCGCGGCTGGTGATGCGGAGCAGGTGAACGTCGCCGACTTTGCCCGCGCTCACCAGTTCGCGCACTTTGCGGAAGTTCGGGTCGAAGCGGCGGTTGAAGCCCACCATTAATTTCACCCCGGCTTGCTCTACCGCCGCCAGCGCGGCGTCGATCTTCTGCAAATCGAAGTCAATGGGCTTTTCACAGAAGATGTGTTTGCCCGCCTGCGCCGCCTCGACGATGAGGCGCGCGTGGGTATCGGTGGACGAGCAAATGGCCACGGCCTGAATAGCCGGGTCGTCCAAAACGCGGCGGTAATCCTGGTACGGCGCGGCGTGGAATTGCGCGGCCAGCGCCTCGGCGGCGGGCAGGTTCACGTCGGCGATGGCCGCCAGCCGCGCGCCGGGGATGCGCGTCGCCAGATGTGCGCTGTGCAGGCGGCCAATGCGCCCCGCGCCGATGACGCCGAGGTTGAGAATATTTTGAGTCATAGGCCCAGGCTCCTAAGGAAATCCCGATTGCGTTGGGCCGACTCTTTCGGCGCGCCCATGCCGGGCAGTACGTCCTGTTCCACGACAATCCAGCCGTCATAGCCCAGCCGGTCTAACTCCGCTTTTACCGCCGCAAAAGGCACGTCGCCCTGGCCCAACTCGCAGAAGATGCCTTCGCGCACGGATTTGAAGTAGTCCCAGCCTTCGGCGCGCGAGCGTCCGGCCACGCCCGGATGGCAGTCTTTGAAATGCACGTGCCAGATGCGGCCGGCGTGTTGCTTGAGTCCGGACAGCGAGTCGCCGCCGCCAAAGCGATAGTGGCCAGTGTCGAAGCACAGGCCCAGCACGCTCGCCTCGGTCAGCGCCAAAAGTTTTTCGACCTCCGCCGGCGTCTCCACATAGCCGGCGCAGTGATGATGAAAGACAGTGCGCAGTCCGGTCTGGGCGTGGACGGCGCGGGCGACGCGGTTCGCGCCTTCCGCAAAGATTCGCCAACCTTCTTCGCTCAACCCCTGTTCAGGCGTGATGCGGCCCGCGTTTTGCGTGCGCACCGGGTTTTTGCCATTATCATCCGCGAGGACGATGTAGGGGCTGGTTCCGGCGACGCCTGCCAGCAGGCGCGCGGTGCGCACCGCCGCGTCTTCACCCGCCGCGTGCGCGGCGCGGTCGGACAGGTTCGCCGGCACAAAGGCCGCCAGCAGCGCCAACCCGCGCGCGTCAAGCTCGCGCTTGAGTTGGACGGGGTCGGTGGGCATGAAGCCCCAGTCGCCCAGTTCGGTTCCGGCGTAGCCCGTGTCGCGCATCTCGTCCAACACTTGCGCGTAACCAGCGGTCTGGCCTTCCAGACTAAATTCGAGGACCCCCCACGAGCATGGAGCATTGGCGATTTTAAGCATGATTCTCCGCTAAAGATATTGAGCGCCCAGCGCAAAAGCCTGCTGCAACGCGGCGCGCGGTTCGCCTTTGGGAATAAACTCGTGCGCCACGTAGCCGCCGTAGCCCGTATCTTTTATCGCCCGCAAAATCGCGGGATAATACAACTCCTGTGACGCGTCGAGGTCGTTGCGCCCCGGGTTGCCCGCCGTGTGATAATGCGCAAAGAAAGGGTGGGCCGTCTGTATCGTGCGGATCACATCGCCTTCCATGATTTGCATGTGGTAGATGTCGTAGAGCAATTTGACGCGCGGCGAGGCGACGGCCCGACACACCCGCAGCCCCCAGGCTGTGTGGTCGGCCTGATAATCGGGGTGATCAACTTTGCTGTTCAGCAATTCCAAGATCAACGTGACGCCGGCCTGCTCGGCCAGCGGCGCGACTCGCGTCAGGCCCTCGGCGGCGTTGAGTGCGCCTGTCTCGTCGGCCAAGCCATCGCGGTTGCCGCTGAAGCAAATCAAGTTGGGGATGCGCCATTTTTCGGCGTGGCGGAGGCTGGCCGTCACCTGTCGTTCGAGACTCTCGTGCTGCTCGCGGCGGTTGAAGCCACGCGTCAGCGGTTGATGCGCCGCAATGGCCGAAATCGCCAGGCCATGCTCCGCCGCCAGGGGCAAATACTCCACCGGCGCCAGGTCTATCGCCGCATAGCCAATCTCGGCCAGGGTCCGCACAAACTCTTCCGGCGTGAAGTGGTCGGGCACAAAGCACCACCAGGCCGCCGATTGTCGAATGGAACTCATCATCAAATCTCGCTGACCAGCACGGGCCGCCCTTCATCCAACGAGCGCGTGGCGGCGACGCCGATGGCGGTGGCGGCTCGCGCCTCGCGGCCCGAAATGGTGGGGGGGCGGTCCTCGCGGAGGCAGGCGACGAAGTCCCGAATCTCGTCGGCGTAGGCGTCGCCGAAGCGCTCCATGAAATAGGGCACGGTGTCGTGCGTCACGCCGTCCCGTGTCAGCGTCAGCGTCGGCGTCTGCTGCAGTTTGCCGATCATCAGCGCGCCCTCCGAGCCAAGCACCTCGGTGCGGATGTCGTAGCCGTAGACGGCGTTGCGGCTCACGTCCACGTTGCCCACCGCGCCGCTGGCAAACACCAGATTGACGACCGCGTTGTCAATGTCGCCTGCGTCTTTCAATTCGGGGTAGACCAGGCAACCGCCTTCGCTGTGAACGCGCGTCACCTCGCTCCCCATGAGCCAGCGCGCCAAATCAAAATCGTGAATGCCCATATCCAGGATGAGGCCGCCGCTGTTCTCGCGCCTGGCATATTCCAGGCTGGTGCGTTTGGGGTCGCGCCCCACCGCTTTGAACATCACCGGGCGGCCAATCACGCCCTCGTCCATCTGTTTCTTCGCCGCGCGATAGGCGGCGTCGAAACGGCGCATGAAGCCGACGTACAACTTCACCCGGGCGGCCTCGACCGCCGCAATGGCTTCGTCGCAACCGGCCACGCTCAGCGCCAGCGGCTTTTCGCAAAAGATGTGCTTGCCGGCCGCCGCCGCCGCCTTCACCACGTCCACGTGCGCGCCGGTGGGCGTGGCAATCACCACGGCGTCAATGTCGTCGCGGGCCAGCAAATCGGCGTGATGCGCGTAACTCGACGGAACGCCATAGCGCGACGCGGCTTCGCTCGCCTGAGCCGCCTTCACGTCGGCCACCGCCGCCAGCGTCGCTTCGGGGAGGCCAAACGCCAGATGCTGGGCGAACACCTGCCCCATCCGGCCTACGCCAATTAATCCAACCCGTACGCGCCTGTTCTCTCGCATCTCTTTCCGTTCAATCCGTTTCATCCGTTGAAAAAAAGCCAGTATGACCTACAAATAATGTCGTTCACGTTGGCGGGCTTCGAGATAACTCGCGTGCGCCGCCTGGACGCTCTCCATCTCCGATACTTCGGCCACCGGCACGTCCCACCACGATTCGTAACCGCCCACTCGCTGGTCACGGTCGGTTTCCACGTAAATGACGGTGGTTCGCGTTTGCTTTTTCGCTTCTTCGAGCGCCAGCCGCAAATCGGTCAGCGTTTTGGCTTCGACGACGTGCGCGCCGAGACTGCGCGCGTTGGCGGCCAAATCGACCGGGAGGCGGCCCCCGTCGAGCTGGCCCGTCGCCTCACTGCGGGCGAGATAGCGCGTGCCGAAGCCGCTGCTCCCCAGCGACTCGGACAATCCGCCGATGCTGGCAAAGCCGTGATTGTCGATTAAGATGATGTTGAGTTTGACGCCCTCCTGCACGGCGGTGACGATTTCCTGGGCCATCATCAAATACGAACCATCGCCGACCATGACGAACACCTCGCGGTCGGGCGCCGCCATCTTTGCGCCCAGGCCGCCGGCGATTTCGTACCCCATGCACGAGTAGCCGTACTCCAGGTGATACCCAAACTCGTCGCGGGTGCGCCATAGTTTGTGCAGGTCGCCCGGCAGACTCCCGGCGGCGCACAGCACGATGTCGCGTGGGCCAGAGGCGGCGTTCACTGCGCCGATGACTTCGCCCTGACTCGGCAGCGGCCCGTGTTCGAGGTTGTAAATGCGCTCGACTTCTTTATCCCACTCTTCGTTGAACTGGCGGGCGCGGGCGCGATAGGCCGCGTCCACCTGCCAGCCGGCCAGCGCCGCCGTCAGCTCCTCCAGCGCAGCGCGAGCATCGCCCAACAGAGGCAGGGCGCCGTGCTTGAGAGCGTCGAACTCGCTGAGGTTGATGTTGATAAAACGCACGGCGGGATTCTGGAACGCCGTCTTCGAGGCGCTGGTGAAGTCGTCGTAGGTCGCGCCGAGGCCGATGACCAGGTCGGCTTCGCGGGCCAGGATGTTGGCGCCGGGCGTGCCGGTGACCCCAATCGCGCCGAGACAGGCGGGATGGTTGTAGGGCAACGCGCCCTTGCCGGCCTGTGATTCGCCCACCGGGATTCCGGTTTGCTCGACGAAGGCGCGCAGCGCGGCGGCGGCATCGCTGAAGATGACGCCGCCGCCCGCCACGATGAGGGGCGCTCGGCTGGCGCGAATCAGTTCGGCGGCGCGGCGCACGGCGGCGAGGTCAGGGCGCACGCGCGGCACGCGCCACACGCGCTTTTCAAACAGCGCCGCCGGATAATCAAACGCTTCGGCCTGAACGTCCTGGGGCAGGGCCAGCGTCACCGCGCCCGTATCGGCCTGCGACGTGAGCACGCGCATCGCTTCCATCAGCGACGGGATGGCCTGCGCCGGGCGATTGAGCCTGTCCCAATAACGCGAAACGGGCTTGAAACAGTCGTTCACCGAAATATCCTGCGAAGCAGGCGACTCGAGTTGTTGCAGGACCGGCGCGACGTTGCGGCGGGCGAAGATGTCGCCGGGCAGAAGCAACACGGGCAGGTGATTGATGGTCGCCGTGGCCGCGCCCGTGACCATGTTGGTGGCGCCCGGCCCGATGGAGGTGGTGCAGGCCAGGGCGCGCATTCGGCGGCTGACTTTGGCAAAGGCGGCGGCCGTATGCACCATCGCCTGCTCGTTGCGCGTCTGGTAATAGCGGAAGTCGGGGTTCTGCTGCAGCGCCTGCCCGATGCCCGCCACGTTGCCGTGCCCAAAGATGCCGAAGCAGCCCGCGAAAAATTGCCCTTCCCGGCCATCACGCTCGACGTATTGGGCTTTAAGGAATTTGATGATGGCCTGGGCCATCGTGAGGCGAATCGTGTTCATAGCCCTTCTTCCGCCAATTACCAATTACTGATTACAATCAATAAGCGGTAATGGGTAAGTGGTAAGTTTTTCAAAACCCGCCGCGCGACTCAATGAACTCCAGCACTTCTTTTTCATACCCCATAAAGTTGGCGCAGCCGTGCCGCGTGACCACAATCGCGCCGCAGGCGTTGCCCATGCGCGCGGTCTTGCGCCAATCCCAGTCGTGCAAAACGCCGTAGATGAAGCCTGCCGCAAACGCATCGCCCGCGCCCAGCACGTTGTAGATTTCCACCGGGAAACCGGGCGCGTCAATGCGCTGGCCGCCCAGCAAACACACTGTGGCCCCCTGCGCCCCGCGTTTGACGACGAGGGCTTTCGGGCCGCGCGCCAGCAGGGTGGCGATGGCTGCCTCCACGTCGCCGCGCACGTCGGGCGCGGAGATTTGCGAATGAGCAATGTGCACCTGGCTCGCCTCGGTCAGCACCGCCGCTTTCACTTCCTCTTCCGTGCCAAACACGATGTCGGCCTGGGGCAGAATGGCGCGCACGTTGACGCCGAAGGCGCGCGGGTCGTGCCACTGGTCGGCGCGGAAATCCAGGTCGAAGAACACGGTCGCGCCCGCCGCCCGCGCGCGCTCCACCGCAAAAAACGTCGCGCTGCGGCCTGGCTCGCGGCTCAGGTTGGTTCCGGCCAATTCAAAAGCGCGGCACTGCTCGACGGGCGCCGCCAACACGTCGTCCATCGTCAATTGCACGTCGGCGGCGTTGTCACGATAAAAGACCAGCGGAAATCTGTCCGGCGGCTCGATGCCCAGCACCACGGCGCTGCTGCGCGCGCCCGGCTTGCGGGGGATGAAGCGCGTTTCAACCCCTTCGCTTTTCAGAAAGTGGAGGATGAAATCGCCCACCGGATCGGGGCCGACGGCGGTGAGCAACGCGGTTTTCAGATTCAGCCGCTGCGCGCCCACGGCGATGTTGGTGGGCGAGCCGCCGACGTAAGCGGCAAAACTCCTGATATCCACGAAAGCCGCGCCCACGTCGTTGGCGTACAGGTCAATGGACGAGCGCCCCATGGTGACGAGGTCGTAAGTAGGCGCCATTATTCCAACTCAACCGTCTTCCCGGTCTGCGCCGAACTGCGGGCGGCCAGCGCGATGGCCAGCGCCGCGCGACTGTCGGCGCCGCTCGCCGGCAATTCGCCGCCGTCGAGGATGGCGCTGACGAATGCCTGGGACTCCGGGCGATAAGGATCGGCGGCCGCCGCTTCGGGCGCGCGCCCCGGCGTCG
Source organism: Anaerolineales bacterium (assembly GCA_034435515.1). Lineage (GTDB taxonomy): Bacteria > Chloroflexota > Anaerolineae > Anaerolineales > UBA6663 > DATDRS01. Next base: position 12,332 of record DAOTXG010000581.1, on the reverse strand, counting down.
TCTGGGCCGGCCACGCGCCGACGAACATCCCTCCCGCCGACCCGACCACCTCGGTGCGGATGTCCTCGCCATAACGCGCGTTCCGGCTGAGATCAACGCTGCCGACGGCGCCGCCTCGAAATTGCAGGTTGACACAGGCGTTGTCCAGATCGCCAACTTCAGCCAGCGCCGGAAAGACCAGGGCGCTGCCGAAGGCCTGCACGGCTTTGATTTCGTCGTCGAACAACCAGCGAGCCAGGTCAAATTCGTGGACGCCCATGTCTACGAAAATGCCGCCGCTCACCGCCGGATCGCAGAATGAGGCTGGAGGCGCGTCGGCGTCGCGTTGGGCGCTTCGAAAGAGGGCGAGCCGGCCGAGCGCGCCGGATTGGATGGCCCTCTTCAGGCGCAGATAGTCCGGCTGGGTGCGGCGCATGAAGCCAAGTTGCAATCGAACACCGGCTTGTTCGACGGCGGCCAGGGCCCGATCGGTGTCAGCCAGCGTGAGGGCCAACGGCTTTTCGCAGAAAATATCCTTCCCCGCCCGCGCTGCCGCTTCGACCAGTGCAACGTGTGTGTTGCTTGGCGCGGCAATGTAAACGGCCTGAACGTCCGAGCGGGCCAGCAGATCGTCCGGGTTGTCGTACCCGTGCGGGAGGCCGAGGCGTTCGGCGGCGGCGCGCGCCCGTTCGGGGTCAATATCAGCGACGGCGATCAGTCGAGCGCGTTCGACCTGCCGGGCGAGGATCGCGGCGTGGATTTGCCCCATGCGCCCGAGGCCGATCAAGCCGAGTCGGAGAGGTGCATTCATGCTAATTCGAGACGATTAGCCGCCTTCATTGGCGCTGGCCTTCGCCGCCGCCTCCCCGCCCAGCCCCGGCGGGTTGAACGTGGCGACGACCTGCTGCAGGATTTCGATGTCGCGTCGAGCGTCGTAGGCATCGGTGAGCGGCTTCCGGCCCTGAGTCACACACTCGTGGAAGTGGATCAATTCCTCTTTGAAGGCTTCGGCATAAGAAACCGTGACCCGCTTTTCAAAGGCCGCGCCGTCTTCCATTTGCTCGACGACGACCGGCGTCGGGAAATGCCGGAGATAGGGCGAAGGGAACTGGAGGCGCATACGCCCCTTCGCGCTCATCAGCGCGATCTCCTCAAAATAGTTGCGCAGGTCGTGCAGATAGGCCCAGGTGCAGACCGTCCGCAGGCCGCTGGCGTGCCGCAGGATCGTCGTGACACAGGGCAACTTCTCGCCGCTCGGCCAGATGTCGGTGAAAGCCACCGCTTCCGGGTCGCCGACCAGGCCGCGCAAGGCGTTCACGTCGTGGACGAGGCTGCCCAGGATCACGTCGGTGTAGATTGAGCCAACGACCGGCGGCGTCTGGCCGATGGCCTCCACGACCAGCGCTCGCGTCTCTGCCGCGAGTCGCTCAAGCGTTTCCCGCGGGAGGTCGTTCGTCCGCACAATGCGGTGGACGCCCTGATAGTCGTCCTCGGAGGGGTGCAGGGTGTTAATCTGAATGTAGCGCAGATCGCCGAGGGCGGGAAGGGCCTGCTGCGCATAACGGTAGCCGGGGTCGTACCGCTTCATGTAGGCGACCATCAGGGTGCGCCCGCTGGCTTCGGCGGCGGCAATCATCTCGTCGGCTTCGCGCAGAGTGAAGCACATCGGTTTCTCGACGAGCACATGTTTGCCGGCCCGGAGCGCGGCCAGCGCTGGCGGGGCGTGCGAGCCCCCAGTGAGGATAATCACGGCCTCGACCTCGGCGGCGATCAGGTCGTGATAGTCGGTGTAGCGGCGGGCGACGTGGTAATACTCCCCCATCGCCTCGACTAAACCGGGTGAGAGATCGCACAGCGCGGCGATCTGATAGCGGTCGGAGAGTTGGCGCAGATACGGCAGGTGCATCATCTGTGCAATTGCGCCGCAGCCGATCACGCCAACGCGCATCGTTCGTGATCCCATAGGTCCCGCCTATATCCCCGCCGCCTCTCGCAGGAACTGCCTCGACAACCGGGCCGCCTCCAGCGGGGTCCGGCCGGCGGCGTCGTGGCGGGTGAGCAGATCCTGCTCGACGACCAGCCAGCCCGTGTACCCCTGCGCCTGGAGGTCTTCCACGACCCCGCCGATGCCGCACGCGCCCAGGCCAAGCGGGGTGAATACGCCGGCCTTGACCGCCGTGTAGAAATCCAACTTCTCGGCGCGCACGCGCGCCAGCACCGCCGCGTCCACGTCTTTAAGATGGGCGTAGCGGATGCGACGGCCATATTGCTTCACCGCCGCGCGCGGGTCGCCGCCGTTGTAATAGTGGTGGCCGGTATCCAGGCAGACGCCGATCAGGTCGGGATCGGTCTCGCGGCACAAGCGGTCGAGATCATCCGGCGACTCGAGGTGCGAGTCGGATTCAAGGTGAAAGACGGTCATGAGATTGAGCGAGCGGAATTCGCGCGCCAGGTTTTCGAGCAGCCGGGCGGCCTCGCGCCAGGTCGCGTCGGTCGGCGAGACCGCGTCGCCCGGCGGGCGCATGGCGTCGGCGACGACGATGAACGGGCAGCCGAAGGCGTGGAGAATGGAGGCCACGCGGCGTGCGCTGGCCAGATCCGCCTCCCGCCGGCCCGGCTCGAAAAGGCCGATCATGACGAAGGCCGAGGTCAGGCTGAGTTGATGGCGCGCCAGCGCGGCGCGCAGTTGGGCCGGCTCGGTTGGATAGTAGCCGAGCGGGCCGAGTTCGGTGCCGTCGAAGCCGGCCTCGCGCAGTTCGGCCATCACCTGCTCCGGCGGCGGCCAGGCGCTGCTGTCAGTTTCCTCCAGGATGCCCCAACTGACCGGGGCGGAGGCGACGCGGATGAGGGGGGATGTCATAGGTATCAGGCCTCGCGTTTGCCAGTGATCAAATCGGCGATGTCGTCGTGGGTCAATTCGCCCTTGTCGTAGTTGCCGACCAGTGTTCCGTGCCGGATGATGGTGTAGCGGTCGGCGACCAGGAAGACGTGATGGATGTTATGGGTGATGAAGATGACCGACAGGCCGCGCGCTTTGGCGTTGAGGGTGTAGGTCAGCACCTTCTGCGTCTCGGCCACCGAAAGCGCCGAGGTCGGCTCGTCGAGGATGAGCAGTTTCGCGCCGAAGTGCAGGGCGCGGCCAATGGCGATGGACTGGCGCTCGCCGCCCGACAGTTTCTCCACCCGCTCGGTCGGCGAGCGCACTTCGATGCCGATGTCGCGCAGCGAGGCGCGGGTCTGCTCGTTCATCTCGCGCAGGCGCAGCCAGTGGAGCGGGCCGACCCTGGCGACGAGTTCACGCCCCAGGAAGAAATTGCGCGTGATGCTCATCAGGTTGACCAGCGCCAAATCCTGGTACACCGTTTCGATGCCCAGGGCGCGAGCCTCGCGCGGTGATCGAATCTGCACCAGTCGGCCTTCGAAGTAGATGTGGCCCTCGGTCGGCGGGTAGACGCCCGTGAGAATCTTGATGAGCGTGGATTTGCCTGCGCCGTTGTCGCCGACCAGCGCTACCACTTCCTGCTGGTTGACCGTAAAGTTCACCCCGTCGAGCGCGGTCACCGTGCCGAAGCGCTTGACGATGTTCTCCATTCGCACGACGGCGGTCTCTTGTCCGTTGTCAGACATCCGGTCTTTCTCCCTCTGGCTCACGTCCGGCGACGCACCCACTCATTCAGGAGCGTGGCGCCGACGATCGTCGCGCCGACCACGGCTTCAAAGTTGTCGGCGGGAATGAACGGCAGATCGAGCAAGACCACGCCGGTGCGGAGCGTGCTGATCAACAAGCCGCCGATCAGCGTGCCCCAAATGCTGCCCGATCCGCCGCTGAGCAGCGCGCCGCCCACCACGGCCGCGGCGATGGCGTCCAGTTCCATGCCGGCGCCGGTCGTGACGCGCACGCTCTTGTATTGGCTGAACAGGATGACGCCCGTGAAGCCGGCCAGCGCCCCGGCGATGAGGAAGGTGAGGACTTTAGTCCGGTTGACGTTGGCGCCCTGCGCCTGTGCGGCGCCGGGGTTGCCGCCGACGGCAAAGACGTGATTGCCGTAGCGGGTTCGGGTCAGCACGAAGTTGAAGACCACGACCAGCCCGACCAGCCACACCAGCGAAGTGCGGAAGTTGGCGCCTGGAGACAAGCTGTTCAGAAGGTCGAGGCGCCCGTTGAAGATGCCGTAGATAGTCAGGTCCTCCAGGGTCTGCACCAGCGCGCCAGTGGAGAGCACCCACAGCGCGCCCCGGTAGATCGAGCGCGTGCCGAGGGTGACGATGAACGAAGGGATCTTCGTCCAGATCAGGATCAGGCCGTTGAGCGCGCCGAGGGCGGCCGGCACGCCGAGCGCCAGCAGCACGGCCAGCACGGGCGAGCCGCCGTTCATCGTGTTGAACGCATACAGATAACCGCCGACCGCCACCAGCGCCCCGACCGAGAGATCGAATTCGCCGGAGATCATCAACAGGCCGACGCCAATGGCGATCACGCTGGTCAGCGTCGCCGCGTTCACAATGCCCGACACCGATCGCAGACTCAGAAAATTCGGAACAAACACGGAACAGAGAATAAAGACGACGATCAGCGTCATCAGCGGACCCGTGATGGATGACTCGCCCAACAACTGGCGGGTCGCGCTGCGGCGTCTGGAGGCTGCCTTAAACATTTCGTGAGAACTCGACGCCCGTCGTGGAATGGGGAGGGCCATCAGAGCGGCGACCCTCCCCACCCCGCGCGCCGGTCAGCCCTCGAACTACCGATACTGCCCGGCGAGTTGCTTCACGATGCCGATGTTGCTCTTGTCCACAAACCCCGGCCCGGTCGGCGTCACCGGCAGCGCGGGCACGATGCCCTGGCGCCGGAGCAGAGTCAACAGCATCACCGCCCCGTAACCCTGCAGGAACGGTTGCTGGTCAACCGCGAACTGCGTGACGCCGGTGTCAATGCCGTTCACGATCTCCGGGCTGAGGTCGAACGTGCCGTGCCAGACCTCCCCCGGCGCCAGGCCTTCGGCCTCCAGGAAGGCATAGAACGGGTTGGCGCCGTTCGGGCCGAGCGTGAGAAAGACGTTGACGTCCGGGTTGGCAGTGTGGAAGTCGCTGATGATCGTCTGCGACTCGGCCGGGTCGTTAGTGATCGCCAGCACTTCAGCCGGGAGGCCTTTCTCCGTGAAGGCGTCGGTGAAACCCCGGCAGCGGGCGTCGAGGCCGGTGTGGCCGACCTGATGGTTGAGGCACACGCCGGCTTTCGCGCCCGGCACGGCGGCCAGCCGCAGGCCGCTCTGATAGCCGCCCTGGTATTCGTCCGCGCCGAGGAATGTGAGGTAGGGGATTTGGTCCACGATCGGCCCGGCGCCGGAATCATAGGCGAGGACGGGGATGCCGGCGTTCAGTCCGCGCATGATCGGCTCTTTGAAGAGCACCGGGTCGGTCACCGTCAGCGCGATGCCGTCCGGCTTGCCCGCCACCGCCTGATCAATCAGCGCCGCCGTCTTCTCCAGATCGAACGCATCCGGGCCGAGCACGGTGTATTCGACGCCCATTTGGTCGGCCGCCGTCTTGATGCCGTTTTCGACCACGCACCAGTAGGCGTCCCAGGCGCACACGGCGTGCTGGACGAGGATCAGGTTGACGGCGGCGTTCGGATTGGGCGACGCGCCGACGTTGGATTTGTCCACGAAACCGGGGCCGGTGGCCGTCACCGGCAGGGCCGGCTTGATGCCGTAGCGGTTGACCATCATCAGCCACATGACGGCTTCATAGCCCTGCAAGTAGGGCTGCTGGTCAATGCCAAACTGGGTCACGCCGTCCTCGATCTTGGCCTTGATTTCGTCGCTCAAATCGAACGTGCCGTGGATCACGTCGTCAGGCCCCAGGCCTTCGGCCTCCAGGAAGGCATAGAACGGGTTGGCGCCGTTCGGGCCGAGCGTGAGAAAGACGTTGACGTCCGGGTTGGCGGTGTGGAAGTCGCTGATGATCGTCTGCGACTCGGCCGGATCATTGGTGATGGCGAGCACTTCGGCCGTCTGGCCCTTCTCCTTCAGGGCGTCGAGGAAGCCCTGGCAGCGGGCGTCGAGGCCGGCGTGGCCGACCTGATGGTTGAGGCACACGCCGGCTTTCGCGCCCGGCGCGGCGGCCAGCCGCAGGCCGCCCAGATAGCCGCCCTGATACTCGTCTTGCCCTAGGTACGTCATGTAGGGAATGCCGTCCTTGATCGGGCCGGCGCCGGCGTTGTAGGCGAGGACCGGGATGCCGGCGTCAATCGCGCGCATGATCGGCTCTTTGAAGAGCACCGGGTCGGTCACCGTCAGCGCGATGCCGTCCGGCCTGCCCGCCACCGCCTGATCAATCAGCGCCGCCGTCTTTTCCAGATCGAACGCATCCGGGCCGAGCACGGTCACCTTGACCCCCATCTGCTGCGCGGCGTCCTGGATGCCCTGCTCCACCGTGCACCAGAAGGAGTCCCACGCGCACAGCGCGTGCTGGACGAGGATGAACTCCAGTTCAGCCTCCGGCTGCGGCGTGACGGGAACTTCGACGGTGACCTGAACCTCGCGGGTCACTTCGACCGGAACTTCTTTGGTGATTTCGACCGGCACTTCGCGCGTCACTTCCACCGTCGCCGGCGGGCCGCCGCAGGCCGTGATGACGAGCGCGAGGATGGTTACGCTTGCGGCGAGCCAATGGTAAGTCTTCATGCTATATCTCCTCCATAAGTCGGCGAAATGAATGGCGTTGAACGAAGGATAAACTGCCTCCGGCGGCATCACCTCCTTGTCATTCTTGCCTGCTCAGGTTGAGGTTGCTGACAACCGCGATGATCAAGATCAACCCGGCGGCGGCCTGAAAGACCTGCACGGGCACCCTCATGAGCACCAGGCCCTGCTCCAACATTTGCAGCAGCAGCATCCCGATGCACGCGCCCGCAATCGTGCCGTAGCCGCCCGCCAGCCGCACGCCGCCGATGACGCACGCCGCCACGGCGATCAGTTCCATGCCCTCGCCGCGCAGGGGATCGACGCTGGCGCGGTGCGCAAATTGAAGCATGCTCGCCAGGCCGGCCAGCAGGCCGGTCAGCGCAAAGTTGATCACTTTGATCCGCCGCGTGGCGACCCCCTGGGCCAGCGCCGCGCCGGGGTTGCCGCCAGTGGCGAACACCCAGTTGCCATAGCGCGTTCGCGTCAACAGCCAGGACATGACGACGGCGACGACGAGGAACCAAATAATAGAGACGCGCAAATTGGCGGGCGGATCGGAGAGGCGGTTGACGATGTCCATCGGGCCGTTGAGGACGTCGAACAGGAGCAACCGCTCGCCCTTGTACGAGGCAAAGACGCCGCCGCCGATCGCCCGCGCGATGCCGCGATAGGCCAGCATCGTGCCCAGCGTGGCAATGAAGGAGGGGATGCCGCTGGTCGTCACGATCAGGCCGTTGATCGCGCCCAGCCCGGTGCAAATCAATAACGCCAATAGCAGGGCCGCGACCGGCGCGACGCCGGCGTTGATGGAGAGCGCCAAGACGTAACTGGCGACCGCGAAGGTCGAGCCGACCGAGAGATCGAATTCGCCCGAGATCATCAACACCGCCACGCCGATCACGACGATGCCAGTGATGCTGGCGAACGTCAGGACGTTTGAGATGGCGAACAGCGTCAAGAAATTCTTGGCTGCGATTGTGAAGAACAGGAAGACCGCGACGAAACTGATCAGGGCGACGACTTCGGAAAAATCCGCCAGTTGGTAGCGCAGCCGGGTTACGACGGTCATGTCTTCTCCATCTCGATACGCGCGACAGCCTACTCCAACGCGGAAATTTTGTCAAAGTCTGACGAAAACGTTTGGGGTTGCGGTTCAGTCAGGGCGCCGAGAATGCGCCGGCCGCCGCCATCCAGCGGGCGGCAAAAACGCTACATCCGCAGCGCCGGAAAGCGCGGGTCTTTCTCCAGCGTCAACCGCAGGCCCTCGGCCAGGCCGACCCTGGGGCGGAAATTCAGTTTCTGGGCGGCCAGGGAAAGATCGGCGCACATGCGCGACACCCCCCCGCTTTCCGCCTTGCTGAAGATCGGCTCAACCCGCGCGCCGGCCGCCTCGCCGACCAGCCGGATCAACTCTTTGACGCTCGTTTCCTGCCCGCTGCCGACGTTGATGACCTGCCGATCCACAGTCTGAGCCGTGGCCGCGGCCGTCAGCGCCTCGACCACGTCGTCAATATAGACATAATCGCGCGTCTGCGCGCCATCGCCGTAGACGACCAGCGAAGCGCCCGTGAGCGCGTGCTGGAGGAAATGGGGGATGACGGGTGGATGCGAGGCCGGCAGGGGCTGCCCCGGCCCGTAGGCGTTGAAGACGCGCAGGACCACCGTTTCGATGCCCCACAAGGCGCCGATGGTGCGCACGTAGTACTCCGCCGAGAGTTTGCTCACCGCGTACGGACTGCGGGGGTTAGGCGGGAACGACTCTTGTAGCGGTTGAACGGCCTGTTCGCCATACACCGCGCCCGAGGAAGCCAGGATCACCCGGCGCACCCCGGCGTCGCGCATCGCCTCCATCACACTCACCGTCCCGCCCACGTTGACCGCGTTGTACTCGCGCGGGTACAACACCGACTCCGGCACGGAGACCCGCGCCGCCAGGTGATACACACACTCCACCCCCTGCAATAACGTCCACAACTTGGGACGGTCGTTCACGTCGCCGCGCGTGAATAACACTTGAGGGGAAAGGCGCGCCGGGTCCCCGGCGGAGAGATCGTCCAACGCCCGCACCGAATGTCCGGCCTGCGCCAGTCGATTCGCCAGCGCCGACCCCAGAAAACCGGCCGCGCCCGTAACCAGAAAAATCATGCACACCACCCGCCAACCGAGATGAGGCTCACGATTATAGCATGAGCCATTCGCCCGCCTCCGGTTGCGATTGACCGCTCTCCCGGGGTATGATGCGCCCCATGTTCCGGCTGATCCGCGCCGCCGACCTCCTCCTCGCCTGCATGGGGTGGGGAGTGTTCGCCGGCGCGCTCTCGCTCATCCTGGCGAAAGACGTCGCGGTGGCGCTTGACACCCCGGCCCGCGTGCGCGCTTACATCCGCGAGATCGAATTTGATTTCGTGGACTGGACGCTCGACGCGCTCGGCTTCAAGACCCGCCAGGCGAGCCTGGACGAGCAGCAATTCCTCCCCCCCGCCGAACGGACGCGCCTGGTGCGCGACTACTTCAAGTTGATCGCCGAACTGGACGAGACGCGCCGCCAGATCGAGAAACAATACGCCGACCCGGCGGTCGAAGACCCGGCTGCCGGAACCGCCGGCCTGCGCGCCCGCGAAGCCGACCAGCGCGCCCGCGCGAACCAATTGCAGCCGGCGGCGGAGGCGATCCTCCAGGAGCAGCTTTCGGTGATCCTGGCCGAACAGGGGTTGACGCTCGGGGGCCAGCCCCTCCCGCCGGTGTCCTTCCACTTCACGCGCCTGCCTCACGCCCTGATCGTCTCGCCGCGCACGGTCATCCGGCAGGAAGCCAACCTCGACGTGAGCGGCGACCTGACCCTCGACCAGCAGGTAGCGCTCGAAGAGCGCGTCGCGCGCGCGCTGGACGTTTCAACCCTCGTCGTCGGCCTGGGCGGCATCGGCACTTACCCGACCATGGTGCTGCAGCACCGTGACCTCCACTGGATTGCCTCGGTCGTCGCGCACGAATGGACGCATAACTACCTTACGCTGCGCCCGCTGGGGTTCAACTACGAAACCACGCCCGAACTGCGCACGATGAACGAGACGACGGCTGAAATCGCCGGGAATGAAATTGGGGCGATGATGATTCAGCGGTACTACCCGGACCTCGCCCCGCCGCCAGCGCCCTTTCAGAACATCCTGCGGCGCGATCAGCCGCCGGAAGAGGCTCAGCCGCCCGCGGCCTTCGACTATCAGGCGGAGATGCGCGCGACGCGCGTCCGGGTAGACGAATTACTGGCGCAGGGCAGCGTGGAGGCCGCCGAGGCTTACATGGAAGAGCGCCGCCGGTTCTTTTGGGAGCACGGTTATCAGATACGCAGGCTCAATCAGGCTTATTTCGCTTTTTACGGGGCCTATGCGGCCGGCGGCGGCGCGCCCGGCGCGGACCCGGTCGGCCCAGCGGTGCGCTTGCTGCGACGCCGAAGCGCAAACCTGGCGCAGTTTTTGGAGACGATGGGGGGGTTCACAAGTTTTGAGCAGTTGCAGGGTTTCCTGGGGCTGCCTCTGCCGCTCACCACTCGCCGATAATCCCGGCCAGCAGCGCCGCGCGCTCTGGCAGGCTGGCGATGACGATGTGCTCGCGCTCCGAATGGGCGCCGTTGCCCAACGCGCCGAGGCCGTCCAGCACCGGCACGCCGAGCGGGGCGACGAAGTTGGCATCCGACCCGCCGCCCGTCCCCCCTTCGCTCAGGGCCAGCCCGATTCTCGCCGCAATCGCCTGCGCCCTGGCAAAGGTGGCCGCCATCCGCTCGTCGCGCGGCATGGGCGGGCGGTTGAGGCCGCCGCTCACTTCCAGCGATGCGCCGGGCAGCGCCGGCTTGAGCGCGCGCATCCAGGCGGTGATGCGCTCGGCCTCCGCCTGCGTCATCACGCGCATGTCTACCTGAATGCGGGCCTCGGCCGGGACGACGTTCGCGCGCGAGCCGCCGCCGATCACCCCCACGTTCACCGTCGTGCCTTTGGCGTAGTCGGTGAGTCGCTGCGCCGCCAGCACGTGATGCGCGATTTCCTCAATCGCGTTGCGCCCGTTTTCGTGGTCGGCGCCGGCATGTGTCGCCTTGCCGCGCGCGACGATTTCAAAGCTGCCGACGCCCTTGCGCCACGTCTTGAGCGCCCCATCGGGCAGGCACGGCTCCAGGCACAATACCAGCGCCGACTCCTTAGCCAGCCGCTCGACGAGGGCGCGCGAATGCTCGCTCCCGATCTCCTCATCCGAAGTAAACACGGCTGTAATCGGGCGCGCCGGCCAGCGGTTCTTCTCTTTGAACGCCGCGAACACGGTCAACGCCAGCGCGAGGCTGGCCTTCATGTCCACCACGCCCGGCCCCATGAGTTTGCCGCCAACTTCGCGGCACGGCTGACGGGCCAGCGTCCCCAGCGCAAAGACGGTATCCATGTGGCACAAGAGCAAGAGGCCGTCCCGGCCGGCGCCGTCGCCCCACTGCCCGACGACGTTGTCGCCAGCGGCAGTCTGTGCGTCAATCGTCACCGCCGCGCCGAGGCAGCGCAGTTCGTCCGCGACGACGGCGCCCAGCCGGTCCACCGCCGCTTTGTCGGTGGAGGGCGACTCAATCTCGACCAGGCGTTTGAGCAGGGCGACCATCTCGCCCGTCCGCTCGGCGAAATCGGCGATAGAAAACATGGCACATCTCCAAGAGTGAAAAGTGATTATCTGCAACCATTCAGCACGGCGTTCTTTGGAACGCTGACGACGCTGATGAAGCTGATTTTCGCTGATGATCTTATGAAAAAATCAGCGCCGTCAGCGGTTTTTTCAGCGAGATCAGCGTTCCTCACCGCTCAACTATTCGTGCACGTAACGCGGGTAAGTCTGCTTAGCCCGCTCCGCCTCGCGCAGGTCAATCTCGACGGTTATGAACGGCCGCTCGCGCGAGGTCAGGCCGAGCACCTGACCGTCCGGCCCGACCACCCACCCCTGCCCGCCCAGGTTGGCCGCGCGGCCCTCCGGGTTGACGTGGTTGGACGACAGGCAGAACGCGCCGGACACGATGGCCGCCACGCGCCCGCCCGTCAACCACTTCTCGACCGTCCCCTTCTCGGTCGCGCGCGGGTTGGCGAGGAGGTGGACGCCCGCCTGACCGTAAGCGCGGGAGCGTTCGAAGAACCACAGGTCGGTGCAGACCTGGAAGCCGATCTTAGCGCCGCCGCTCTCGATGGGCGCGAACCGGCCAGCGCCGCGCTGATACCACGAGGCTTCCCAGAAACCCTCCTCGTCCGGCAGGTAATATTTGAGATGAGCCGCCCGGTAGCCTGTTCCCGGTTCCCACACAAAGCCCTCGTTGAACCGCCGGCCCTCCCGGTTGACAGGGCGCGAGCCGAGGACGACCGCCGGCGCCAGCGCCGGCAGGCGCGCCTGCCACTCGTCGTGCGCGGCGACCGCCGCTTCCCAGATGACCGCGTCAAAACGCCGCCGCCAGGCGAACCAGGGGTAAAAGGGCATTTCGGGAAGCAATATTAAATGGCTGCCCTCCGCCCGGACGTGCGCGACCAACCGCTCCCAATCGCGCGAAAAATCTCCGGCGTCGTCGCCGAGTTCGCAGACGGTGACTTTCATCCGCTTGATTATATGCCATTTTTGCCCTCACCCCCTGCCCTGGGGGTGAGGGGACTTTCCCAAGTC
>DAOTXG010000580.1:0-4657 GCA_034435515.1 Anaerolineales bacterium | reverse complement strand
CGGCGTGGCCATTGTCCCGGAGATATTGCCCGTAGGCCGCGAGCGAGTCATGCTCCTGCCAGAGAGCCACCTCCGCCCGTTCGCGGTAAGACGAGGCGTCTGATGGCGAGTGGCCGCTGAAACGGTAGGTCACGATGTCGAGCAGGACCGGGCCGCGCCCCTCGAGCAGAATTTGTTTCTTGCGCTTAATCGCGTCGGCGACGGCGAGCGGGTTGTAGCCGTCCACGCGCTCCGCGTGCATCGCCTCCGGGTTCACGCCCAGGCCCAGGCGGGCCAGTACGCCGAAGCCCATCGTCTCGCCGACCGTCTGGCCGCCCATGCCGTAGAAATTGTTCATGAAGTTGAAGAGAATCGGCGGCGCGCCGCCCACCTCTTTATCCCAGAGGGTGTGGTACTGATCCATGGCCGCGAACGTCATGGCTTCCCACACTGGGCCGCAGCCCGTCGAGGCGTCGCCGATGTTCGCAATGCAAATGCCGGGCCGGCGATTGATTCGCTTGAAGAGCGCGGCGCCGGTGGTAATATCGGCTGATCCACCGACAATGGCATTATTAGGCATAACGCCGAAGGGGGGGAAGAAGAGGTGCATGGAGCCGCCCATGCCTTTGTTGAACCCGGTCTCACGGCCAAAGATCTCGGCCAGCGCCCCATACAGGGCGTAGTTGACGGCCAGGTCTTGGACACTGCCCTGAGAGAACTTCTCCACGATGTGCAAGGCCGCCCCGCCCATGTACGTCTGCATGATGCGCATAAGCGTGTCGTCGTCCAGTTGCGCAATAGAGCGACAGCATTTGGCGAGGACTTCGCCGTGACTGCGATGCGAGCCGAAGATGAAGTCGTCGGGCGTCAGGTGATAGCACTGGCCCACGGCCGCCGCCTCCTGGCCGATGGACAGATGCGCCGGGCCGAGGTGGTCATAGGCAACGCCGTGACGCGCAGCGTGCCCCTCTTTTTTGATGCGGTCCAGCATCGTCTCAAATTCGCGGATGTAGACCATGTCGCGATACATCCGCACCAGGTTATCCCGGCCATACTTTTTGGCTTCGGCCTGTGGGTCAGGCATATAGGCATTGAGGAGGATTTCTGGACTCGTGAGGGTGGAGCGTCGCCGCGCCTCCGACGGGTCTATGGTGATTGATTTTGGCATTAGGGGCCGTGGTTTTACTTTAGATTCTGGTCAAAAAAATCTCCGACCATCGTCGCAATTTCTGGGAGCGACGGGTCCGGGGCCCCTGCGAAGCAGTGGCCGGCACCTTTCACCACCACCAGCGTGGTGGGCACTCCCCCGGCCGTCAATCCATCGTACAACCGCTGGATGTCACTCTTCGTTTGGCCCGCTGGCACATAGTTGTCGGCCTCGGACACGAAAAGCAAGAAGGGCGGATCGTCCTTCGAGATATGGGTTAGAGAACTGACGTTGGCGATGAGTGGGTCTTGGGGCGAGATATCGCCAAAATAAAACTTCAAGCCAGAGGGTTGGTCGGAGAAATCAACCCCGGCGCCATCCATCGACACCGCTGCCTGCACACGACTTGACTGTTCCGCGAACCCGCCCGTACCCTCCAGCCCCGCACTGGCATCGGTCAACGCGAGCATTTCCGCGAGCCAGCCGCCGGCGCTGCAGCCCCACGCGCCGATCCGGTTTGGGTCGATGTGGTACGCGGCCGCGTTGGCGCGCAAATAGCGAACGGCGCACTTCGCGTCCTCGATCGGCGCCGGGAACTTGTATTTGGGGACGTCGCGTCGATCGGAGGAGGCGACGATATACCCCCTTCGGAGAAGTTCCTCGAGTTCAGAATACCTGACCCCCCCTCTGCCCGTCAAACTACCTGAGTATGGAGACTGGCTGACGATGACCGGGGCAGGTTCGCTCTTGGGCTGGTTCGGAAAGTAGATGTCCATCAGCAGCGTCAGATCACCGCCCGAGCAGAAAGCAATGTCGCGTTGGACCGTTCCGAGGTTGTAGTATGGTACACGCGTAGGTGTAGGAGTGAGCGGCGGCACGCTCGGCGTCGGTGAAATGCTCGGAGTTTCGGTTGGCGACTCCCGAGTCGGCGCCCTGCTTGTCGAAATCAATGTAGGCGTAGCGGGCGCCCTTATCGGGGCGGCAGGTTCAAGGCTACAGCCGATGGTGATGACACTCAGGCTGACCAGCAGCGCGCGGAAGACGTTTACCTCACGCATTGCCGCCTCCATTCACGAGATAGGTTCTCCGCGCATCATCGCCTCCACCTGCGCCAGGGTAGGCATGGACGGTTCCGCGCCCATCACGGTGACGGCGTACGCCCCGGCCGCATTGGCGTACTTCACCGCCTCGGCCGGGCTTAGGCCCTTCGCCAGAGCCACGGCTAACCCGCGGCAGAAGGCGTCGCCCGCCGCCGTCGGATCGACGACCTTGACCGGATAGGCGGGTATTTCCGTCTCGCCCTCCGGCCCGACCATCAACGCGCCGCGCGCGCCGAGGGTCAAGATGACGCGCGCCACGCCCATCTCGCGCAGCCGGGCGGCGGCCGCCCGCGCCCCGGCGGCGTCGTGGGTGGATACGCTGGCGAGCTGCCCGGCCTCGACCTGGTTGGGGGTGATGACGTCAGCCAGGGAAAAGATCTCGGCGGGCAGAGGCCGGGCGGGCGCCGGGTTGAAGACGACGGTCGTCCCGTTGGCGCGGGCGATCTCCGCCGCGCGGATGTTCGTCTCCGCGGGCACTTCCAGCTGCAGCATCAGCACGTCGGCGGCGGCAATCACCGCCTGGGCAGCCTCGGCGTCGGCGGGCGAGAGGCGCATATTGGCGCGCGGCATGAGAATGATGCTGTTGTCGCCTTCCGATTCGTAGATGACCGGCGACGCCACGCCGGTGCCGGTTTCCGCGTCGCGCGCCACGTAGCGGGCGTCAATGCCCTCTTTTGCCAGCGACTGCAGGAACATGTCGCCGAAAATGTCCGTCCCCAGGCGGCCCACCATGCTGACCTGCGCCCCCATGCGGGCGGCGGCCACTGCCTGGTTATAGCCTTTGCCGCCAGTGAACAGGCCGAACTCCAGCCCAATCAACGTCTCGCCCCGGTTGGGACGGCGCGGCGCGCGAAAGACGAGATCCATGACAAAGCTTCCGACGATGACGATGCGAGGTGAGGTCTGTTTCATATATCGGTGTCTCCAGGGATTCTGTAACTATGGACTCGTCAAGCAATAACTCCGCTCCCGCCGGATTTGCGCGAAGCGTTCGGCGGCCCAGGGCGGCGGATTGCAAATCCGCCGGAGCGGAGGGAGTCTGTTCGTGATCTATTGAATATCAGCGCCATCAGCGTCTTTTCCAGCGAAATCAGCGTTCCAGGCCGGGCCGCTGGGGAACTCGTATTCGGCCAGGCTGGCCGGTTTCATGGTGATGCTGTAGCCGGGAGCGGCCGGCGGCACATAGCAGCCGTTCCGGATGACCACCGGCTCGACGAAATGCTCGTGCAGATGATCTACGTATTCGATGACCCGGTCAGTCGTCGAGGCGCTGATCGCAATGTAATCAAAAATCTGCAGGTGCTGGACGTACTCGCACAAGCCCACGCCGCCCGCGTGGGGACAGACGGGGAGGCCGAACCTGGCCGCCATCAAATACACGGCCAGAATTTCGTTGACCCCGCCCAGCCGGCAGCTATCAATCTGGCAAAAGTGCACAGCCCCAGCCTGCATGAGCTGCTTGAACAGCACGCGGTTCTGACAGTGCTCGCCCGTCGCCACTCTGATGGGCGCAATCGCCCTGGCAATCGCCGCGTGGCCCAGCACGTCGTCGGGGCTGGTCGGCTCCTCGACCCACCACAGGTCGAAGCGGGCCAGCTGTCGAATGTGGGCAATCGCCTCGGCCACGCCCCAATACTGGTTGGCATCCACCATCAGGCGGTTGGCGGGGCCGATTTCCTCGCGCACGATGGCGCACCGCCGGATGTCGTCCGCCACGTCGCGGCCCACCTTGATTTTGAAATGCGTCCAGCCCGCCACCAGCGCTTCCCGGCATAGGCGCCGGATTTGATCGTCATCATAGCCCAGCCACCCCGCCGAAGTCACGTAAGCCGGATAGCCGCGCTGCAGCATTTCCGCTTCGCGGGCGGCTTTGGACGGCGCGTTCCGGCGCAAGAGCGCCAGCGCCTCCTCCGGCGACAGGGCATCGCGGATGTAGCGGAAGTCAATGCACCGCACCACTTCCTCCGGCGTCATGTCGGCCAGGAGTTTCCACAACGGCTTGCGCTCGACTTTCGCGTACAGGTCCCACACCGCGTTGACCACCGCCGCCGTCGCCAGGTGAATCACACCCTTTTCCGGGCCGAGCCACCGCAGCTGGCTGTGATTCGTGAGCCGGCGCCAGAAAGCGCCCAGATCATCGGTGAAAGATTCCAGCGTCTGGCCGCGCACGAGCGGCGCCAGCGCCCGAATAGCGGCCACGCACACCTCGGTGCCCTGCCCGAGGGTGAAGGTCAGCCCGTGCCCCTCCAGGCCGTCCGGGTGATCGGTCTTCAGGACGACGTAGGCGGCCGAGTAGTCAGGATCGGTATGCACCGCGTCCGAGCCGGCCAGCGTCCGTGAGGTCGGAAAACGAACGTCCCGCGTGATGACGTCGGTAATCGTGATGCGCATCTCAGGCAGTAGCATGGGCATCGGATGCCCATGCTACGTC
>DAOTXG010000579.1:0-7001 GCA_034435515.1 Anaerolineales bacterium | reverse complement strand
TCCGCTCCTTATCACCTTTCCCGATGAAGAACATTCAGAAGCCGAAGAAGGTGAAGACCAGCCGCTCACGCAGGGCAAAAGACGACGTGCTCCCCGAATACAACTTTCGGGGCAAGAAAGGCATTTGGCGCAAAGGTGAAATAACGATGGAAACGGTGGTGAAGACGCGGATTATCAAAATTGGCAACTCCCAGGGTGTGCGCATTCCCAAAGCCTGGCTGGAACAATTGAACTTTGGGGAAGAAGTGGAGATGATTGTCCAACCGGATCAATTAGTCATCCGTTCCGCGCGCACGGCGCGCCAGGGGTGGGAACGCCAATTTGAAGCGATGGCGGCCTATGGCGACGACGCCCTGTTGGATGCGAACGTCCCGACACAGTGGGAACAGGACGAATGGGAGTGGTAGTCAAACGGTTCGAGGTCTATCTCGTCAATTTGGATCCGACGCTGGGGAGTGAAATCAAGAAGACCCGCCCCTGCCTCGTCGTGTCCCCGGATGAAATGAACACTCATATTGCGACGGTGATCGTTGCTCCTATGACGACGAAGGGACGTCCCTATCCCACCCGAATTCGGTGTCAGTTTCAAGGTAAAGAAGGACAAATTGTGCTGGACCAATTACGCACGGTGGATAAAGCGCGGTTGGTGAAGCGCCTGGGTCACATTAGCCCGGCCACGCAACAGGCCGTCATCGCCGTTTTGCTGGAGATGTTTTCAGAATAAACACGCGCCCCATACGGGTTTCTGCCTGCGCCAGCGCCTCGCTCATTCACCTCGCCGGGGGTGCTGCGCGAAGCGCTCACGTCGGACCGTCTCCCCAGGCTGACCGGGAGTCACCGTCCGAGACCCGCGCGAGCGGGTGAGGCGTGTCCGTGGGGCGCTTCATGGAGAATATACCGTGACAGACAAAATCGGCGTGAGTTCGCTGAAAAATATCGGCGTGCTTTACGAAGGCGATCTTTACGACCTGGCCCTCTTGCTTCTCAAGGTGAATGACGCCAAAGACAGAGGCACCAGCAGCAAGTCCCGGCACACCATAAATGGTGTAGCCAAAAGCTATTCCATGCTTGCAGACGTGGATTTGAAGCGAGTCAGGGCAGTTATTACACGCCATGGTCTTCCACTAGGCGCGGTCGTGGAACATGATGAGGACGTGGTGAGCCAGCCGCCCCTCAAGCCTGGCGATAAGGTTATCTGGTGGAAGCGTATTCCGGGAGGCGATTACGTCTACCCGGTCGCCGCCGTCGTCGTTGCGACCACCGCCAAGCGGATAAAAATCGAAGGCGACGATGACGGACAGGCAGTTGTTCGCTATGTTCCACCAGAAAGTCTGCAAAGGAGATGATGTAGAGAGATTAAGAAAATAATCTTGACTCGGCGTCAACGGATACGAAACTGCTTCGCGTAAACGGATTTGCCACACACCCGATGAAATTGCCGCCGCGAGCGATTGGGTCTTCCCAGACCCGCGCCAGCGGCTGACGCCCAGCCGTTAGGCGGGCTTACAGACCGATTCTCAGATGGCTTACTACGATAGCATCGCGAAACGCTGGCACGAAACGACTGGCTACCAGGGCGGTGCGTTCAAAGAACTGGTCCTGAATGACCTTCTCTTAGAGAAGCTGTCGGGCATTGACCACTGCGCCATACTCGAATTAGGCGCCGGCAATGGCTATTTCTTGCCCTTAGTGCTGCGTCGGTTTTCGGGCCAGACGCCTTCAAGCATTATCGTGACGGATCAGTCCCAGCGCCTGCTCGAAATTGCTCGACGCCATTTCAGGATTCCAGACGCCGAATATCAATGCCTGGACGTGAGCCAACCTTTCCCCTTTGCTGACGGCCAGTTTGACCTCATCCTGGCCTCAATGCTTTTCAATGAAGTGCCGGCGCGCGGCTTTAGAAAGGCGCTGGCCGAATGTCAGCGGGTCTTAGCGCGCGATGGTCTGTTGCTGGTCGCGGTAACGCATCCAGACTTTATTGCCAGTTTGCGGAAAAGGGGATTGCTGAAGACCACGCGCGAAGGCGTGCTCACGATGCCGGGCGCGGGCAGTCTCCGCTTGCCGGTGGTGATCAGGTCCTTGGGGAGTTACAGGCGCGGCCTGCAAGAAGCGGGGTTACAGTACGAAGAAGAAGAAGGCTACCCCACCCCTGAAGTGCTAAACCGCAAACCCGGTTTGCGGGACGCCTGGAAGGTTCCGGTGGCCTTAGTTTATGCCTGCACAAAATCCAGGTGAGGCCCGCCTGACACGGCGTCCCGAAAACAAGCGGCGAGAGATTGCCAGTTGGCCTGTCGGTCTTTCGCCTGGGGGGGATATAATCCTAAAACACACTACAGCGAATTTAGGAAATAACGAATTTGCGGCCATCGGCGAATTCGTTCCTTCCCCAATTCGTTGTAGTGTAAGTTATACTGGAAACTGGCTTGACCTCCCCGCAGAAGTGTGGGCGCAGGTGCGAGAAGCACTGACCCGACGAACGAGCTTCTTTCCAGAGCGGGCGATTTCATGGTGAAGTCGAGAACTGGCTGGAACAGCCAGCATGACCTTCTTCCTGATTTTCACTCTTTCTTTTGCCCTCGCCCTCCTCACCACCCCCCTCGCCGGATGGGCGGGGCGGCGGCTGGGATTGCTCGCCCTCCCCGGCGGGCGCCGTCAGCACGCGGGGCCTATCCCGCGCCTCGGCGGCGTCGGGCTGTTCGCCGGGTTCTTCGTCACCGCGCTCGGGCTGTACTTTCTCGTCCCCCTGCACGAACGCCTGCGCCTGCCGGTTAGCGGCGTGCTCCTCGGCGCGGCGTTCGTGTTCGTCTTCGGCCTCGCCGACGACCGGTGGGAGTTTAAAGCCTGGCCGCAGTTCGCCGCGCAATTCGCCGCCGCGCTCATCGCCATTGCGACGACGGTCTTCATCGAGCAAGTCACGCTCCCGTTCCGGGGCTTCACCGTTTTCCCGCCGTACATCACCTACCCGCTCACCGTCTTGTGGGTGATGGGGATGATGAACACGGTCAATTTCCTGGACGGGTTGGACGGGTTGGCGACGGGCGTGGGGGGCCTGGCGGCGGTCGTCTTTGCGATTCACTCGTACTCGCTCGGCCAGCAGGAGATCGCGCTCTACTCGCTCGCGCTCGCCGGGGCCTGCGCGGGCTTCCTGATCTTCAATTTTCACCCGGCCCGGGTCTTCCTCGGCTCGGCCGGCGCGATGACGCTGGGTTACGTGCTGGCGACCCTCTCGATCCTCGCCCCCGCGCGCGTTATGACCGCCCTGCTGGTCATGGTCATCCCGATTGCCGACACCGCCTACCAGATTTTCGACCGCTGGCGGCGAGGCGCTTCCCCCTTCCAGGGCGACCGGGGACACTTGCATTACCGGCTGATTGATCTGGGGTTGTCGCAAAGGTGGATCGTGGTTGGCTATTGGTTATTCTGCGCAGTGTTCGGAGCGCTTGTGCTAGTCATCTCGTCGCGCATCTACAAGCTCATCGCGCTCGCCGCCGCCGGGCTGATTGTCGTGGGGCTGTTGATCGTGCTCAGCCGAAAGCAGGAAAGGCAAATCCCAAATCCTCGAAGATCCCCAGAGTGAAACGTAGGGGGCAAATCCCAAAACCCAAAATCTCAATCTGGCTGGGATTTTCAATACTCTACCCTTAACCCTGTCAAGCGCATCAGTCCCCGTTCGGCCAGCCAGAGGCAAGGGGCCAGGAGTAAGTCGAGAGCGAGGGTGAGCGTGAAAGCCAGGGCGAGCGCGCGCAGGGCCGCCTCCACCGGGCCAAGGAGCGCTTGCATGAGCAGCGCGCCGAAACCCGCGTAGACGAGCACGCCCAACAGCAACGCCAGCCCTACCGCCAACGGCAGCCAGGCGCGGCGGTCGGAGGCCGAGGGGAGCATCGAATTGCTCACGGAGAAAATGAGATAGAGCCAGAACCAGAAGTCGGCGGCGCGCGTCATCGCCTGTATCCCGACCAGCATCCTCAGCAAATCGCCGCGCGCCAGCGCGTCGCCCACCGGCCCCACCCCCAGCCGCGAGTAGCCCACGAAGATAATCGCCGCCGCGCCCACGACCAGCGGGGCCGCGCCGATGAGCGCCTCGCGCACCAGGTCCACCTTCTCCGTTTCCACGTAACCCAGCCGCAGCGTCCCGTCCGGCGTCCGCTCGGGGATGAGCGAGAACCGTCCGGTGCGCACGCCGAGGAACGTGGCCGCCAGCCAGTGGCTGCCCTCGTGAACGATCACGCCCGGCAGCATAATCAGCGCGTAGATGACGAGCGCGATCTCCTCGTGGCGGAAGACCAGCATCCAGATGCCCCGCAGATGCTGATGAATCCAGCGCTCGAGGAGGACGAGGGGAAGCAGCGCGGCGAAGAGCCAGAGCCACGAGGCGAGGAGGGGCATGAGTTAGAGGTGGGAGTTAGAGTTAGAGAGGAGAGTTAGGCAAAGCGCTTCTCTAACTCTAACTCCCCACCCTAACTGAGGCTTGGACGATGGCGGCGAATTCCTGGGGCTTGAGGCTGGCGCCGCCCACGAGCGCGCCGTCAATGTCGGGCTGGGCCATGAGGTCGGCGGCGTTGGCGGCGGTGACCGAGCCGCCGTATTGCACACGGATCGCGTCGGCCAGGGAGGGGGAATAGAGGTCGGAGAGACAGCCGCGAATGTGGAGGCCGATGACGGCGTTTGCGCCGGCCGGCGTGGCGGCTTTGCCCGTGCCAATCGCCCACACCGGCTCGTAGGCGATAATCGTCTTCAGCGCGTCGTCGGCTGACAGGCCGGCGTAGGCCGCGCGCGTCTGGCGCGTCACGACCTCGGCGGTCTTCCCGGCCTCGTTCTCGGCCAGGTTCTCGCCGACGCAGAGGATGGGCGTGAGGCCGTGCGCGAGCGCGGCCTTGACCTTCTTGTTCACGTTCTCGTCCGTCTCGCCGAAATACTGCCGCCGCTCGGAGTGGCCCAGGATGACGTACTGGCACAGCCCGGCGAGCATCGGCGGCGCGACTTCGCCTGTGTACGCGCCCGACTTCTCCCAGTGCATGTTCTGCGCGCCGAGGGCGAGGCCTGTGTCCTTCAGCAGCGGCGCGACCGCGCCGAGCGCGACGAACGGCGGGCACAGCACGCGCTCGACGCCGACAAACGGCTGCAGGAGCGGGATTAATTCACGCGCGAGGTCAACCGCCTCGCCCGCCGTCTTGTTCATCTTCCAGTTGCCAGCCACGACCGGTTTGCGCACAAAACCTCCACTTAGGATGAGAAATAGACCCGGAACACCATCCGGCCCAGGCACAATTCGTCGCCGTCGTTGAGCACGACGGGAATCTCCGGGCGCAGTTTTTCGCCGTTGATGCGGCTGCCGTTAGAACTGTTCATGTCGGTGTAGAGGAGGCGGCCCTGGTCGAAGCGCAGCGTGCCGTGCTTGCGCGAGACGCCCTGCTCCATCCCCTGCATTTCGGCCAGGTCCAAATCCGGCTTGAAAGGCCGCGTGGGTTCAGAGCGTCCCAGCCAATATTCTTCTTTGCCGCTCAGGAAAAACAATTGGCCGGTCGGCTGCAGGACCAGCATCACCGAGATGTCTTTGCCGTGGAGTTGAGCCGGAGTCAGCACAGTCGTCTCGTCCTCAAAGGCGGATGAGGGAGTTGGGGTCAAGCGGATGGGCGCGGTCGGCGGGCGCGGCGGCGCGGCGGCGCGTTGAAAGGCCTCGACCATTTCCGTCACGGTCGGGAAGCGGCCATACGGCTGCTTGACGAGCGCGCGGAGGATAATGTCTTCCATCGCAGGCGTGACCAGGGGGTTCAATTCGCTCGGACGCGGAGGCAGCAGCGAGAGGTGCTGCTGGGAGACGGGGAGCGCGTTGTCGGCCTTGAACGGCAGCTGGCCGGTGATCATCTCGAACAGGATCACGCCGAGCGAATACTGGTCGCTGTGCTCGTCCAGCGTCTCCGACCCGCTGAGTTGCTCCGGGCTGGCGTATTCGGCGGACTCGGCCACGAGTTTGGCCGTGGCGCCGGTGGCCGCCCGCCCGGCGATGCGCGCCATCCCAAAATCGGCCAGGAAGACGTCGCCGTGCGTTTCGAGCAGGATGTTGGACGGCTTGAGGCCGCGGTGCAGGATGCCGTGCTGGTGCGCATACGCCAGCGCCCGCCCGACCGCGCCGAGGATGCGCGCGCAATCGCCGACCGGCAGCCGCCCCCACGCCAGCCGGGTGTGGAGTGACTCGCCCTCGACGTACTTCATCACCAGGTAGGGCCAGTCCTCGTGCTCGGCGAAGTCATAGATCGGGACGATATTGGGATGAGTCAATTGGGCGACGGCCTGCGCCTCGCGCCGGAAGCGCTCCAAAAAGTCGGGGTCGTCTTTGCGCAGCGGGCTGAGGACTTTGACGGCCACGTAGCGGTCGAGGACCGCGTGGTGGGCCTTGAAAACCGTCGCCATGTCGCCGTACCCCAGCTGCTCGACAAGGCGGTATGCGCCAATGGTGTCGCCGATGGTGAAGGTCATAGATCCGCTCAACGGTGGCCTTCAGCCACCACTCGTAAACGCCTCAGCGTTTTGCAACGTAACGCACCCCTGGCATATCCTTGAAATGCTCGTCTGTTGACGACCTTCATTGGCGATCTTCTTCACGGCTGACTGTCGTATCAATACCTTTGAGAAAACCGCGGGCCTTCTTGATGGGCTTGAGCGGAATGAGCTCGATGCGATTGCCGTAAAGGACGACCTGAATCTTCTGGCCTGGCTTGAGGCCGAGGGATTGGCGCACGGCGCGAGGAATGACGACCTGGAATTTAGGAGAGACGGTTACAGTTTCCATGGATGCTCTGAGCGACGGCAATATCGTAATGCATTGCCGTCATTCTACCGCAAGTTTTGCAAGATGCCAGAGCAGGGCTTCTCCAAAGCCCTGGCAACCAGAAGTCGCGGCACGCTACGCGAAAGGCACAAAGTCACCCTACGGCGACTGGCTTTCAGCCCGCGTCGGCGGGCTTTGCGTTGTGTTGCCGCGATTTCAATCGCCGGGATCC
>DAOTXG010000578.1:0-2835 GCA_034435515.1 Anaerolineales bacterium | reverse complement strand
CCCCCGCCGCCTGATAAGACAAGGGCGCGTTTGTGGAGATTGGTCATAGAGATAGCCTCGCGATCTGCTGCATCAATAGGCAGATTATAGCCAACTTGCCTGATAGAGCGAAAAATCGCTCAACGAACGGCGCAAAATCACCAGCCTCTTGCAAGCGATGGTCGCCAAGATCGCAGCGGCGGAGCGCAAGCAGGCGGGACTGGAGGAGTGGTTCCAGGCGATGCTGGGGGAGTTGATGTCGGTTTGATTGAAATCGCCGGATGAACTATGATTCAATCAGATACACACCGACCCAGGAGAGAAGCCTATGACCACAGTTGCCCTGCGTCCCGAATTGGCTCAAAAACTGAGTCAGGAAGCCCAGCGCCGGCAAACCAGCCTCGAGGCCCTGGCCAATGACTGGCTGGAAGAACAATGGTGGGAAGAACAGCACAGGGAAATCCACGAAGAGTCGAAGCGTTACCAAGCCCAGCACTCACAGCTGCGGGCAAAGTACGCGGACAAAGTGATCGCCATGCTCAAAGGTGAAGTGGTGGAAGTGGGCGACGACCTCGGCGAGGTCCATCGCCGTGTCCGGGCGCGTTTCGGGGATGAGGCCGTGCTCATCACGCGCGTGAGTGAGAAGCCCATTGAAATATACAGCATCCGCAGTCCGCGCCTCGTGACCAATCCCACATGACGACTCACTATCTGCCTCACCTTCTGCCCATTCCGGCGTTGTCTATTACCCTGAGCGCGCCTGGGGAACGCCCATGGCTGGGGCCAATGGCCGTCATCCTCGACACGGGCGCGGATATGACCCTCATGCCCGCGCAACTGCTTCGCCAACTCCGAGTGCATCCGCTTGGCGAGGGCCGCCTGCGCGGCCCCTGGGGTGACACGCACGACGTCACGCTATATCTGATAGACGTGCAGGTGAGCCAATTACTCCTTCCCGACGTGCAAGTCGCCAGTGATGAAGCCGCCGAGGATGTCATTCTGGGCCGGAACGTCCTCAACAAACTGCCCCTCTTCCTCGACGGCCCGCAACAGCAAACGGAAGTCCTGGACGATGCCACCGTCCAGCGTTTGCGCGCCCGGCGTTGAGTCACGGAAGGGGATACCCGAACCCACTGAAGTTCAACTAGGGAAACACCTACCGCTCGACGCCAGAAGCCGGAATACACCCCCCGTCAGCGGTCAAGCCGCTTATTCAAATCCGGGGGTCAATCCATTCAGCTCGTTGACCCAATATCGGTAGTCGTCGAGCACGGTGGCGTTGGCGCTATTTTTGCTCTTGGCCCAAACCTGATCCGCGACGAGGCGGCGTTCTGCCTTGCCCCGTTTGACTTTGAGTAAAACGCCCCGCCGTTCGTCCACATCGGCTACGCCTAGCACCGTCACCGGCTCGACCTGCCCCGGCTCGTCGGGGTCGCGCCACTCAGCCTCAAACGGGAACTGCATGGCATCGGTGAAATACACTTCCATTGCGGCGAGTTCTTCGGCCTGGCCGTAGCAATCCACCATCAATTCTTCAAAACGTTTGTCGCGGTTGGGAATGCCGGGGATGTCTTCAGTGTTCATGTCGCACCTTTGTGAGAGATTATTCGCTCATGCACAATTTACTCCAGATCACGTTATCTTGGACAAAAACGACGATTTGATTGTTAGCGGCAGCCTTTTGTCAACGATTGGCGAACCAGACAGCGTAATCACGCACCTGTTGGTGGTTGGGCGATTTGCCCTGCTCAAGAATTTCAGCCCTATTGGGCTACGGAAAAACCTGCCTCGTCCATTGCAATGGGTCCACCTGCACCCCGTTGACGAACAGTTCCCAGTGCAGGTGTGGGCCGGTGACCAGACCCGTATCGCCGATGCGGCCAATGAGCTGCCCAGCCTCGACGCGGTCGCCGGCCTGGACGAGAATCTCCGCTTGATGCCAGAAGCCGGAATACACCCCCCAGCCGTGGTCAACGATCGTCGCGTTGCCGCGCACGATGAGCGCCTCGGCCAGCATCACGACGCCCGCGGCCGGGGCGTAAATGGAATCGCCGCCCGAATAGGAGAAATCCACGCCGCCGTGATACGAGTTGTACGGCCCGCCGTTATAACTGCGGCGCGTGCCAAAGGCCGAGGTGATGCGCCCCGCCGCCGGGCGCTGGAACAGCCCCTGCCAGTAGCGCGCGGGCGTGACGGGCGCGACGACCGCGGCAACTTTCTGCCGTTCAGGGATGGTCAATTGCGGGTCGAGCAATTGGGATTTAGAGGGGGAGAGGTTGAGGTTCTCACGGGCGTAGCCGCCATCGGCGACCGAGACCGACTGAAGGTGTTGCGTGGTATTGCCGTTGGCGTCGGCGAGGGTGAGCGAGAGCGTGTACTGGCCGGGACTGGCTAAGGCGTAGACGCTTCCCAAGCCGACGAACCGATCTCCCTCGCGGAAGAAATGAACGGCCCATTCGCCGAGCGAGCCGGTGACGCTGGAATAGTTTCCGGCAGGCAGTGAGACCAGGAAGGTGCGCCCCTGCTCGGGCACGTTCGGAGAGAGAGTCAGACCGGGCAGGGTCGGCGCGGCGGGCGCAGAAGGCCCAGTGGCCCCCGGAATCACCAAGCGCTGCCCGGCGTAGATCCGGGAAGCATCGGCCAGGCCGTTTGCGGCGACCAAAGCCGGGACAGTCGTCCCAAAGCGCGACGCGATGCGCCAGAGCGTATCGCCGCGCTGGACGATATAGGTGGAAGTTGTGGCCGGGGTCGTCGTGGTTTGCGTCTGGCAGCCGTTGGGGACGCCGTAGCGGAGCACCTGCCCGACGTAGATGCGATTGACGTTGCTCAACCGGTTCAGGCCGGCCAGGACACCGG
>DAOTXG010000577.1:0-3537 GCA_034435515.1 Anaerolineales bacterium | reverse complement strand
TACTTGGTCAGCAACTCCCGCAACTCCAACTCCACCAACTCCAGCAACTCCGCGTCGTCCATCATGTCCACCTTGTTCAGGTAGACCACCATCGCCGGCACTTCCACCTGCCGCGCCAGCAGCACATGCTCGCGCGTCTGCGGCATCGGCCCGTCCGGCGCCGCCACCACCAGGATGGCCCCGTCCATCTGCGCCGCCCCGGTGATCATGTTCTTGATGTAGTCGCGATGCCCCGGACAGTCCACGTGCGCGTAGTGGCGCTTGTCGGTCTGGTACTCCACGTGCGCGATGTTGATAGTGATGCCGCGCTGTTTCTCTTCCGGCGCGCTGTCAATCTGCTCGTAGCGCCGGTACTCCGCCTGCCGCTTCAGCGCCAGCACTTTGGTGATCGCCGCCGTCAGCGTCGTCTTCCCGTGGTCAATGTGTCCAATCGTCCCCACATTCACGTGCGGCTTCGACCGGTCAAATTTTTCCTTCGCCATGCAGAGTCAACTCCTTGCTCAAAATTAATGATGTTGGATGCGGCGAGAGCCCTCGATGAGATTCGAACTCATGGCCTTCTCCTTACCAAGAAGATGCTCTGCCGCCTGAGCTACGAGGGCAAGTCCTAACTGTATCTTTTCAAATGCTCTTCACACCACATGACCACAGTGGGCAGGGTGGGATTCGGACCCACATAGCCCGTAGGCACCGATTTTACAGACCGGTCCGGCTCACCACCTCCGGCGCCTGCCCAGGTCTCTCCGCGTCTCAGGTGAGCCGACGACGGGAATTGAACCCGTAACCACCCGCTTACAAGGCGGGTGCTCTGCCGATTGAGCTACGTCGGCGCCATAGCGGAAGGATTATACCAGAAAACAGCCCGGTCAAGGGATTGCGCGCCTTGAGCGGGCCGGGGCTGAGTCTAACAGGAGTCAGTTAGCCCGTCAATCCTGCTGGGGGGCAAGGGGCGGCGGACGGCTCAACCGCGGTGACCGCGTTGCGCCCGCCGGTCTTCGACTTGTACAGGGCGTCGTCGGCCAGTTGGATGAGGGTGGGGAGGTCGTGCAGCTCGCCGGCTTCGCGGCTCACCAGGCCGATGCTTACCGTGCTGCGGATGGTCACCCCTTCGACGACAGTGCTGAAATTTTCCACGGCCGCGCGGATGCGCTCGGCGATGATGAGCGCCGCTTCGCGGACGGTTTCGGGGAGCAGGACGGCGAATTCGTCGCCGCCCAGGCGGGCGGGCAGGTCGGTCTCCCGGACGCTGGCGCGCAGGCACTGCGCCACGCCGCGCAACATGGCGTCGCCGGCGGCGTGGCCGTTCTGGTCGTTGATTTGCTTGAGCCGGTCCAGGTCGACCATCACAATCGTCAGAGGGCGCCCGTAACGCCGGGAGCGCTGCATTTCGGAGCGCACCGCGTCCAGAAAGCGGCGGCGATTGGCCAGGCCCGTCAATTCGTCGGTCACGGCCAGCTTGAGGATGCGCTCGTGCAGCGCGGCGTTGCGCACAGCCAGGGCGGCGGCGCCGGCCACCGAGTTCAGCAGCCGCATCTCCCCGTCGTCGAATTCGTGCGCGCGTATGTAACTGACGTTCATCACCCCGACGACCTCCTCGTCCAGGCGCAGCGGCAGACTGGCAATGGCGCGCAGGTCCGGGTAAGGGTCGTCGGCAAACAGGGGGTGGCGCTGGGTGTTGGCGATGAAAGCGGCCTGGCCGTTTTTTGCCACGGTCGCCGTCAGGCCGCCGGAACGAGGCGAGGGCAGCCGGGTCAGGCGTTCACTCGTCGAGGCGCTTACCTGGTAATCCTTCAGTTCGCCCGTATCGCGGTTGAACACGTAGATCGTCGCCGCATCAGCCTCGCCGATCCGCAGCGCGCGGTCCACCACCGCCTGCAGGACGTCCCTCAAATTCAGACTGGAGGCCAGTTCCCGGTTGATCTCGGACAGAATCTCCAGTTCCTGGTTGCGTTTCTGCGCCAGGTTGGAGGCCAGCCGCCACTGCTCCAGCAATTTCTGGGAGTCTTTGTGCCGCTGCCGGTCGGCCAGCAGGTTCTCCCGCAAAACGCCGACACAGCCGAGGCCAAACGTAATGACGAAAATGGAAACCCAGGCTGGCTCCGCCGCCGATTGGAGAAAGGCCGCCAGGCGCGCGATCGTCGCAATAATAAAAGAGCCGACCGCCAGGGCAAAAAAGGCAAAAGTCCGCCACGAGCGGTAGGCGTAAACCCGGAAGGTCAGGCGGCCAATGACCCACAGCCCGGCGATGACGAGGAGCGTTTGGATGGTGATCGATAACATAAGGCTACCGGCAAAGTGGATACGGGGAGATTTTAGCACAGACAGAAATAGCCCCCAAGTTTGTCGAGGGCATTCCTGCCGGAGGTGGACTTGGCCCCAACCCGAGCCGGAGAGATCCTGGCCTCAAGAGAAATTGCCACTTGACCTCCAGGCCAAATTGGTGCTATAAAAAGTTACCAGCGTAACCTGCAACGCGCAGGGGAGTAGAGACATGCCAATGAGACCATTGTGGGCTGGATTTTCCTGCCCCTGTATATAGCCACCGCGCCTGGAAACATAAGTTTCCGGGCGAGGGGCTATTTTTTAAGAAGGGAGACCCCGCCGATGACACGCGCATTATCCCCTCTCGCGAGCCTGGTCACCATTTTGTCTTTGCTCTTTCTCACCGGCCGCCCGCCGGTTGTGGCGCAGGGGACGCAGCCTCCGCAACCCCCAGAGCGGGAGTTTCCATTCACAAAGCCAGGAACCTATTCGCCTGAAGGGCCTCAATTTAATCCAGGAGATGAGGTTGCCCCGGAAGGCCCCCGGCGCGGGCCGGGCGGCGACTGGTATATGCCCGCCGGGACAGGAGGGCCAGAGATGGCCGGCTTCACCCCGCAGGCCACCGGCGGCCCGGATGATTTTGGTTACACGTGGGATAACACAGCGCCGCTCAGTTGGATAGATGCCAGTGGCGGGACAGATACTGGCATCAGCAGCAGCACAACAGGGGCTGGCCCATTTAACCTCGGCTTCAGTTTCAAGTTTTATGAAAACACTTACAGCCAACTCTATGTCTCACGCTATGGTTATGTGAGCTTCAATAACGCCAATTTGTACTCCGCCCAATCAAGTATCCCCAGCCCAGTGACACCGAACGATGTGATTGCCCCTCATTGGGTACCCGCTTTTGCTTCTGTCGGCTACGTCCGTTATCTAAGCGGCGGCGCTGCGCCTAACCGCTTTTTTATTGTGGAGTGGAACCAACTTGAGAGCGTATGTTGCGACGATGGATCAGAATTTTACACCTTTGAAACCATCCTACATGAGAATGGCGACATCGTGTTTCAGTATGGAACCATGATTCGTAACGGCGGCTATTATTGTCAGTCCTCCGGCATTGAGGATTCCACTGGCTCAGATGGCCTCGCGATTACCGACTTCTGCTCGCAGATCGCCCCCAACCATGCGGTTCGCATCTTTCGCCCTGCGCCCTCCGCCCGAGTGAGGGTCTATCCGCTCTATTACGGGACACTAACCCGCCCTGGAGAGACTTCT